>CAZYFM010000007.1:0-60522 GCA_964646885.1 uncultured Flavobacteriaceae bacterium | reverse complement strand
GGTGGAAGATGGCGGAAAGTCGAAGTGGAGCGGGTGAAGGGAATCGAACCCTCGTCGTAAGCTTGGGAAGCTTCTGCTCTACCATTGAGCTACACCCGCCCGGCAAGGACAGTGATAGCACCTCCGGACGCCGCATGTGAAGATGTCCGCCACGCGACCGGAATTGGCGCTGGGCCCCGTCCGGTGTAGGCTTCCGGCACAACAGCAGAAGTGTCCAAGCGTGCTCGACAAGCCAGCTGCATCCCCCGAAGGCCGGAGGAAATTCGCAAACCCCGATATCACGGCAAAGGGGGAAACCCGGGCACAAGTCGCCTTCACCGGCCTGAAGACGCTGTGGCTCAACACCGGCACGCTCTGCAACATCGAGTGCGCGAACTGCTACATCGAGTCGTCGCCGCGCAATGACCGCCTCGCCTACCTGACCCGCGCCGATGCCGCGCAGGCCCTGGACGAGGCCGAAGCCATCGCCGGTTCTGCCTTCACGGTGGGCTTCACGGGCGGGGAACCCTTCATGAACCCGGATTTCCCGGCCATGCTTGAGGACACGCTAGCCCGCGGCCTCGAGGCCCTGGTGCTGACCAACGCGATGAAGCCGATGATGCGCCCGCGCGTGCAGGCCGCGCTGCAGGACATCGCCCGCCGCTTCGCCGGCCGCCTGACCCTTCGCATCAGCCTCGACCACTGGCGCGAGGACCTTCATGACGAGGAACGCGGCCCCGGTGCCTTCCGGGAAACGCTAGAAGGCATGAAGTGGCTGCAGGCACAGGGCCTCCGGCTCGCCATTGCGGGCCGCCTGCGCTGGGGCGACAGCGACGCCAGCATGCGCGACGGCTACCGCGCGCTGCTGGCCCGCGAAGGCCTCAGGCTCGACGCATCGGATCCCGCAGCCCTCGTGCTCTTCCCCGAAATGGACGAGCGCGCCGAAGTGCCCGAGATCACCGTCGATTGCTGGCGCATCCTGAATAAAAGCTCCGACGACATGATGTGCGCCTCAAGCCGGATGGTCGTCCGCCGCAAAGGCTCCACGGGCCTCTCGGTGATTGCCTGCACGCTGCTGCCCTACGAGCCGCAGTTCGATCTCGGGGACAGCTTGAAGAAGGCCCTGGGACCGGTGAAGCTGAACCACCCGCACTGCGCGAAGTTCTGCGTGCTCGGCGGCGGCAGCTGCAAGGCCTGAACGCGTCAGCGCCAGGCCAGCAGGATCAGCCCGGCGGAGCACAGCGCAAGCCCCGCGAGCTTGACGAGGCTCATCTGCTCGGCGAACACGGCATAGCCGATCGGCACCAGCAGCAGCGCCGTGGCCACGTTCACGATCGCTCCCGTCGTGTTGATGGGCTCGCCCGCGCGGAAGGCAGAGGCAAAGCCGAATTCGATCCCCACGATCGACACGCCCACCAGCGCCGCGATCAGCATGTCGCGCGGCAGCAGCGTCGAACCGCCAAGCCCGGGATTGGCCAGCCAAAGGCCCAGCGCGCTCACGCAGGCCACGAGATACGCAAAGGCCAGCAGCAGCAGGATGTTGACGTCCGGCCGCGCGAACTTCAGCGCCACCTGGTACGCCGCATAGGCGCCCGTGGCGAGAATGAAGGGCCACAGCACGGACATCTGCATCCGCGCTAGACCTTGAAGTGCTTGGAGAGCTTCAGGCCCTGCGCCTGGTAGTTGGAACCGATGCCCTGGCCATAAACCCGTTCGGGCGCTTCCGTAAGGCGCTCGAAGACCAGCCGGCCAATGATCTGGCCATGGCTGAGGATGAAGGGCACCTCGTGGCTGCGCACTTCAAGCACCGCGCGCGATCCCGCCCCGCCGGCACCCGAATAGCCAAAGCCCGGATCGAAGAAGCCGGCATAGTGGACCCGGAACTCGCCGACGAGCGGATTGTACGGCACCATCTCGGCCGCATACTCCGGCGGAATGGATACCGCCTCGCGCGAGGCCAGGATGTAGAACTCGTTCGGGTCCAGCACCATCGTCCCGTCGGAACGCGCCTTGATCGGCTCCCAGAAGTCGGAGACATCGTGCACGCCCGGCTTGTCGACATCGATCAGCCCCGCGTGCCGCTTCGCACGATAGCCGATGAGTTCCTTCCAGCCGGCACCGCGCAGGTCGACTGTCAGCGCAATGCCATCGCTGATGTCGGCATCGCCCGCAACGATGCCCTGCTCTTCCTGCAGCTTGCGCAGGTCGGCATCCGAGAACGATGGTGACCCGCGGCGCAGGCGCAGCTGGTTCAGCCGTGTGCCTTCACGCACGAGGATCGAGAACGAACGCGGGCTCACCTCCGCATAGAGCGGCCCTTCATAGCCGGGCTCGATGCGGTCGAACTCCTTGGCATTGTCGGTGATGAGGCGCGTGAAGACGTCAAGGCGCCCGGTCGAGCTCTTCGGATTGGCGATGCCCGACATGCGCGACGGCAGCGCGACGCTCTCGAGCAGCGGCACGATGTAGACGCAACCCGCCTCGAACACCGCGCCCTTGGTGAGGTCAATCTGGTGGAGCGCGAGCTGGTCAATGCGGCTCTTCACGGTCGCGTTCGGTCCGGGCAGGAAGCTGGCGCGGATGCGCCAGGCCACGCTGCCGAGCCGCAGGTCGAGGCTGGCGGGCTGGATCTGGCTTTCCTCGATTTCCTTCAGCGCCACGAGCCGGCCGCGCTGCATCATGCCGCGCAGGTGGCTGGCCGGAAGGATACCGGTCGAGTGGCCGCGCGAATGCTCCGCGCCGTCATCGTCAATGTTGAACAGGGTCTGGGCCATCCCTGCAATTTACGCCACTCGGGCAGCGCCGGGCAAAGGCCGCGGCCGAATGTCCCCAGCCCAATGGGGTGCGTTGACCCGGAGCGGGCGGGAACCTACAAGAAGCCCACGTGGCGATTTGAGCCGGTCAGCTTCGCGGCCACGTTAAACAAGCAGCTAAAAGGCCGGGTCGAGTGAAATCCGGCCCCGGCTTGGGAATCATCCCTCAGGCACCGGGGATTTTTTTTGGAGGTCACACGATGGGAGAACTGAAACCCGGCCGGAATTACGGCCTCAAGACACGCCTGGTTCGCGGCGGTCTCAAGCGTTCCGAGAATGGCGAGACGTCGGAAGCGCTCTACCTGACGTCAGGCTTTGCCTACGACAATCCCGAGACGGCCGAAGCCCGCTTCCGCGGCGAGGACCCGGGCTACACTTACTCGCGCTTCGGCAATCCGACCGTCGCCATGTTCGAGGACCGCATGGCGCTCATCGAGGGCGCGCCGGTGGCCCGCGCGACGGCGACCGGCATGGCCGCCGTGACGACCGCCATGCTCTGCCACCTGCGCCAGGGCGACCACGTCGTGGCCGCGCGTGCCATGTTCGGCGGCTGCCGCTACGTGGTGGAAGACGTCCTCCCCCGCTATGGCATTACGAGCACCCTGGTCGACGGCGTCAATCTCGACGCCTGGAAGGATGCCGTCCGTCCCAACACCAAGGTGCTGTTCCTGGAAACGCCGGCCAACCCGACTCTCGAGATCATCGACCTCAAGGGCGTGGCCGACATCGCCCACAAGGCCGGCGCCCGCCTCATCGTCGACAATGTCTTTGCGACGCCCGTCCTTCAGCGCCCGATGGAGTTCGGCGCCGACATCGTCGTCTACTCCGCCACCAAGCACATTGACGGACAGGGTCGCTGCCTTGGCGGGGTAATCCTGTGCGACCGCAAGTTCCTCGACGACCACCTCCTCACCTTTATGCGCAACACGGGCCCCTCCATAAGCCCTTTCAATGCCTGGGTGATGACGAAGGCCCTCGAGACGCTGGACCTGCGCGTGCGCGCCATGTGCGAGCATGCAGCTGCCGTGGCCGACGCCCTCGCGCGCATGCCCAAGGTCAAGCGCGTGCTCTATCCGGGCCGCGCCGACCATCCGCAGGCCGAACTCGCCCGCACGCAGATGTCACTGGGCGGTTCGCTGGTAAGCTTCCACCTCGACGGCGGCAAGGACCTCGCATTCCGCTTTGCCAATGCGCTCAACCTCATCGACATCTCCAACAACCTCGGCGATGCCAAGTCGCTGATCACGCACCCGGCGACGACGACCCATTTCCGCCTGACGCCGGCCGCGCGCGAGGAACTGGGGATCACCGACGGCATGATGCGCCTGTCCGTGGGCCTCGAGGATCCGGGCGACCTGATCGAGGACCTCTCGCAGGCCCTCAAGTCCCTCTGACGAAGGCGAGAAGGAGAAGGGCATGACCGAGTATCGCGCCACCACCCGCTGGGCCCGCACGTCCAGCGACTTCACCTACGAAACCTACAACCGGGACCACGAGGTCGCCTTCGGGAGCGGCCTGGTGGTGCCCTGGTCCTCCGCCCCGGAGTTCAAGGGCAGCGCGGACAAGGTCAACCCCGAGGAGGCCTTCGTGGCCTCCCTGTCGACCTGCCACATGCTCACATTCCTGGCCGTGGCAGCCCGCAAGCGTTTCGTGGTCGAGACCTACGTGGACGAGGCCTCGGGCGTCATGGAACGAAACGCCCGGGGCAAATACTGGGTCAGCAAGGTAACACTTCGTCCCAAAGTGACGTTTTCGGGCGACCGTCAACCATCGCCGCAAGAGATTTCCGCGCTCCACCACGCTGCGCACGAAAATTGCTTCATTGCGAACTCGGTGACGTCGAGCGTATCGATAGACGAAGCCTGACAGAGTCTTTGGGAACCTTGGTCCGGGTGCGCCTCGGGAACAGGGTTGAGGGGAGATAAGGCAAATGTTCGAGCGGGTAACACGTAAGGTCAAGGTCTCGGTCCAGCCAGCATACCTGGCCGACCAGTCGGCGCCGGACCACAACCACTATTTCTGGGCCTACACCGTCCAGATCGAGAACGAGAGCGCGGAAACCATCCAGCTGCGCACCCGCCACTGGCGCATCATCGATGCCAACGGCCGCACGCTCGAGGTCAAGGGCGCCGGCGTCGTCGGCCAGCAGCCGATCCTGCGTCCCGGCGAGAAATTCGAGTACCGTTCCGGCACACCTCTGGAAACCCCGTCGGGCATGATGCTTGGCGCCTACCAGATGCAGACTTCCGAAGGCGAAAGCTTCCTGGTCGACATTCCGGCCTTTCCTCTGGACAGCCCGCACGAATCCCGCCGGATTCACTAATTCCCCGTTGAATAAAGCCATCGAAGTGCTTTGATCTGACAGCCGCGTCCATGCGTATATGCATCGGACGCGGCAGCGCCGGGCAAGTAGCCCGCGCGACGGAGGCACGGAATGGCATCAATCATCAAGAAGCAGTCGGTCAAGGCACGCAACGCTGAACTCGTGCGCCCCTCGCGCGCGGAAGCGGAAGAAGCCATCACGACGCTTCTGCGCTGGGCCGGCGACGACCCGGCGCGCGAAGGCCTGCGCGACACGCCCGCCCGCGTCGCCCGCGCCTTCGAGGAATGGTTCCAAGGCTACACGGTGGACCCCGAAGACTATCTCAAGCGCACCTTCGAGGAAGTCGAAGGCTACGACGAGATGATCGTCCTGCGCGACATCCGTTTCGAGTCCCACTGCGAACACCACCTCGCCCCGATCATCGGCAAGGCGCACGTGGCCTACCTGCCGACCAACAGGGTCGTTGGCATCTCCAAGCTCGCGCGCGTTGTCGAAACCTACGCCCGCCGCCTGCAGGTGCAGGAGAAGATGAACGCCCAGATCGCCAACTGCATCCAGAAGGTCCTCGACCCGAAGGGCGTCGCCGTGGTGATCGAGGCCGCGCACCAGTGCATGACCACCCGCGGCGTTCACAAGCCCGGTGTCACGATGGTGACATCGACCATGCTCGGCGCCTTCCGCAAGGACCCGATGACACGCCGGGAGTTCTTGACGATCATTGGCAATCCTGCGTCAAGTATGGACGGATAACCAACCGTCCGTCCTAGATGCCACAAACCTATTCAGCGCGGGACATGCTGTCCCGTCTCGTGTCGTTCGACACGACCAGCCGCGGCTCGAACCTCGAACTCGTGTCCTTCGTCGAGGACTACGCGAGGTCGTATGGCCTGTCGCCTCGCCGTATCCCCAACCCCGAGGGCACCAAGTCGAACCTGCTGATCACCGTAGGTCCGCAGGAACCCGGCGGCGTGATCCTGTCAGGCCACACGGATGTGGTTCCTGTCGACGGTCAGCCCTGGGACACCGATCCCTTCAGCATGGTCGAGCGCGACGGCAAGCTGTTCGGACGCGGCACGTCCGACATGAAGGCCTTCTCCGCCGTCATCCTGTCCCTCCTCCCGGAACTGACACGGCGCCCGCTGCGCACGCCGGTCCACATCGCCCTCTCCTATGACGAGGAAGTCGGCTGCCTCGGCGTAAGGCCCATGATCGCCGATATCGTGAAGTCCGTGCCCATGCCGCGTCTCGCCATCATCGGCGAACCGACCGACATGAAGGTCGTCAATGCGCACAAGGGCATCCGCTCGTTCCGCACGACGGTCACGGGCCGCGAGGCACACTCCAGCCAGACCGACAAGGGCGTGAACGCGGTCATGGTGGCGGCCGAACTGATCATGCACCTGTCGAAGCTGGCCGAAGACATGCGCCGCCGCGGTGACCCGTCAGGCCGCTTTGATCCGCCCTACACGACCGTTCAGTCCTCGACGATCGAAGGCGGCACGGCGCTCAACATCCTTGCGCGTCACTGCACGTTCCAGTGGGAGTTCCGCTACCTGCCCGGTACGAGCCAGGACGAAGTGCTCGAGTCCTTCAACACCTATGCGCTGAATGAAGTCCTGCCGCGCCTGAAGCGCATCGCGCCCGAAGCCGACATCGAGACAAAGGTTCGCGCCCACGTCCCGGCCCTCGTGGCCGTGAATGGCTGCCCCGCCGAAGCACTGGCCAAGCAGCTCACGGGCCGCAACCACGCCGAAGCCGTGTCCTACGGCACGGAAGCCGGTCTGTTCCAGGAAGCGGGAATTCCTTCCGTCGTGTGCGGCCCCGGCAGCATCCTGCAGGCCCACAAGCCCAACGAGTTCATCGAGATCTCGCAGGTCGAAGCTTGCGAACAGTTCATCCGCAGGCTGATCGATCACGCGGCGGCGTGACGCTTTACCCAAGCGTATCCGGCGCAAACGAATAGGTCGTGGAGCAGAACTCGCACGTGGCGCGGATCAGGCCGTCCGCCTCGGCCAGCCCCTGCAGCTCGTCCTTCGGATACTGGCGCAGCACCGTCGCCACGCGCTCGGCATCGCAGCGGCACGCGAATGTCAGCGGCACGACGTCGAACACGCGCACGCCATCCTCGTGGAACAGCCGATAGAGCAGCCGTTCGGGCTCGACCTGCGGGTCGACGAGTTCGTGCGGCTCGATCGTCGAGAACAGCGCCTGCGCCCGTGGCCAGTCGTCTTCATGATCGCGCCCGTTATCCCGCGAGGCCGGCTGTATCCCGCCCAGCGACGCCAGGTTCTGGATCAGCATGCCGCCCGCGCGCCAGCGCAGCTCGCTTCCCTGCGCGCCACGCGTTGACAGCGTGGCGACGCTCAGCCGGATCGCCGTCGGGATCTGCTCCGAACGGTCAAAGTACATCATCGCGGACTCCGCGAGCCCGCCACCTTCCATGGGCACGACGCCCTGGTAGCGATCCATGTCCGCATCCGGATCGATCGTGATGGCGATCGATCCCTTGCCGACCAGCTGGTCGAACGAGGGGGACTTGCCAAGTGATGCGACACGACCCGCATCAAAGGTGGCGCAGGCCCGAACCGTGCCGGGTGACGTGAAGTCGGCCACGATCATGCTGACGGGACCTTCACCGCGTGTCTGGACCGTCAACGTGCCGCTGAACTTGAGTGATGCGCCGAGCAGCGCCGCCAGCACCAGGGCTTCACCCACCAGTCGCGAGACAGGATCGGGATAGCCATGCGCCGCGATCACGCGATCGGCGACATCCGTCAGGTGCACGACACGGCCCCTGACATTCATGCCTTCGATCTGGAAGCTCCGGACGAAGTCGGCAGGCGCTACGACAGTGACCAAAGCAGGACCGCCTTCTGGGAGTGCAGGCGGTTCTCCGCCTCGTCAAACACAACGGACTGCGGACCATCGAGGACCGCATCCGTCACTTCTTCGCCACGATGCGCCGGCAGGCAGTGCATGAAGATCGCATCCTTCGCCGTGCGCATCAGCGCCTCGTCCACGCGATAGCGCACCAGCGAGTTGTGGCGCGAGCGCGTGCCGCCCTCACCCAGATGGTCGGACTCGGACATCTGCACCCACGTGTCGGTGACGACCGCACTGGCGCCCGAAACGGCCTCGTGCGGATCACGCAGGATGTGCACCCGCCCCTTGTGTTCGCGCGCCCAGGCCATCAGCTGCGGATCGGGTTCAAGCTCCGGCGGACAGGCCACGCGCAGTTCGAAGTTGAAGCGCACGGCGGCATGGATCCACGACGCGCAGACATTGTTGCCGGCCCCCGACCAGGCCACCACCTTGCCGGCGATCGGACCACGATGTTCCTCGAAGGTCAGGATGTCGGCCATCAGCTGGCACGGATGCGTCTTGTCCGTCAGTCCGTTGATCACGGGAACGCTGGCGGTCTCGGCCAGTTCCAGCAGGCTCTGGTGGCGCTTCGAGCGAAGCACGATCCCGTCGACATAGCGCGAGATGACACGCGCCGTGTCGGCAACCGTTTCGCCATGGCCGAACTGCATGTCGCGGCCGTCGAGGAACATGCACTCCCCGCCCAGCTGGCGCATGCCGATGTCGAACGAGATGCGCGTACGCGTCGACGGCTTCTCGAAGATCAGCGCCAGCATGCGCCCCTTGAGCGGCGCCTCGTCGTCACGCTCGCCCTTCGGACGACCCTTGCGGGCCTCCTTCATGCGGCGCGCGTTGTCGATGAGCTTGCGCAGCATGTCGGCGTCGAAATGGTCGAGATCGAGGAAGTGCTTCGGCGTCGTCGTTCGTGTCATTTGGCGGCAGCTTTCGGGGTTTGTGAAGCAAGCGAGGCGCACGCGTCGTTCAGGATGCCGATGGCCTCGCGCACATCCTTGTCGGTGATGATGAGGGGCGGAAGGATGCGCACGACATTGTCGCCCGCGCCGACCGCGAGCAGCCCGCGTTCGCGCAGCGCATCGACCAGCGCCGTATTAGGCACCTTGCACTTCACGCCCAGCATCAGCCCCTGCCCGCGCACTTCTTCAATGACCTGCGGGTTCCGGTCGAGCACCATCTGCAATTGCTGCTGCAGGTAGTTGCCGGTCCTCACCACGTCGGCCAGGAACTGCGGATCCGACAGGATGTCGAGCGCCGCATTCGCAACCGCCATCGCCAGCGGATTGCCGCCAAAGGTCGAGCCATGCGTGCCGGCCGTCATGCCCGCGGCGGCTTTCCCCGTCGCAAGGCAGGCTCCCACGGGGAAGCCACCGCCGAGCGCCTTGGCAATCGCCATGATGTCCGGCGTCACGCCCGACCATTCATGGGCGAAGAGCTTTCCCGTCCTCCCCATGCCCGACTGCACTTCGTCAAGCACGAGAAGCAGGCCATGGGCGTCGCAGATTTCGCGCAGCGCGCGCAGTGTTTCGGGCGGCAGCACGCGCACCCCGCCCTCGCCCTGGATGGGCTCGATCAGGATACCCGCGGTCTCCGGCGTGATCGCCTTGCGGACCTGTTCGAGGTCGCAGAACGCCACCTGGTCAAATCCCTCGACCTTGGGGCCGAAGCCCTCCAGGTACTTCTTCTGCCCGCCGGCGGCGATCGTCGCGAGCGTACGGCCGTGGAAAGCGCCTTCAAACGTGATCAGGCGATAGCGCTCGGCCTGCCCGCGTGCCGCGTGGTACTTGCGCGCCATCTTGATCGCGCACTCCAGCGCCTCGGCACCCGAGTTCGTGAAGAACACCGTGTCGGCAAAGCTCTTGGCGACAAGCTGCTCCGCCAGGCGCTCCTGCCCGGGAATGCGGTAGAGGTTGGACGTGTGCCAGAGCTTCTGCGCCTGCTCCGTCAGCGCCTTGACCAGGGCGGGATGGGCGTGACCAAGGGAGTTAACGGCGATGCCAGCCCCAAAGTCCAGGAAGCGCCGCCCATCCGTAGCGAAAACATGGGCACCCTCACCCCGCTCCAGGGCAATGGGCGCGCGCGCATAGGTGGGCAGGACAGGCGTGATCACTGAAGCCTCGCAAAAATGGCAGATTTCCTGACTTTGGATCATAGGCCAAAGCGCGCAAGGCCGCAGCATGGCCTTTCCGCGCAAGCTGAAATTCTGTTAACCATTGTGGTTGAATAACAACTATCCCCAATAACTATATCTGGCAGTTGGCATATCATCTTGTGGCCGCCACCCAGAAGCATACTATGGATGGACTTAACCATACCTGTCCAAGCAAAGGGAGTACCGGATGAGTTGGACGGATGAGCGCGTAGAACAGCTCAAACAGCTCTGGACGGACGGTCTGAGCGCCAGCCAAATCGCCCGCCAACTCGGTGGCGTAACCCGTAACGCAGTCATTGGAAAGGTCCATCGCCTCGGCCTCGCAGGGCGCGCAACGCCCGCGCGCACCGAGCGTCCGCGGATGCAGATTGCACGCCGACCGGCTCGCCCCCGCCCCGCCCCCATCATGCAGGCTCCGATCGTCGAGAAGGAACCTCTCGTCGACGACCAGGGCCGCAAGACAACGGTCCTCACCATCAACGATCGCATGTGCAAGTGGCCGATCGGAGACCCGTCGACCCAGGACTTCCACTTCTGTGGTCATCCGCCGAAAGCCTCTTCGCCGTACTGCGAAGCCCACTCGGTGAAGGCCTTCCAGCCAACGCAGAGCCGCAGGGACCGCGACCGTGATCGTGAGTTCCGCCGCTACCTGATCAGGACCTGATCGCAAGCGGACAACGAATTTGAAACGGGGGAGACGTGTCTCCCCCGTTTTTGTTTGTGCTGCCGGAAGACGAAACCCTCCAGGCCCGCAATCAGTTGTTTCCGCTGGTATCCAGTGCGTAGCCGGCAGAACGCACCGTCCGGATGGGATCGCTTTCGCCAAGCTCTGTCAGCGCCTTGCGCAGGCGCCCGATATGGACGTCGACAGTCCGCGCATCGACATAGACGCCACTGCCCCACACCGCATCGAGCAGCTGCTCACGGCTGAATACCCGCCCGGGATAGGACAGGAAGTGGTCGAGGAGTTTGTACTCCGTAGGCCCCAGATGGATCTCCCGCGACCCGCGCTTCACGCGATGCGAGCTGCGATCAATGGAAATGTCACCATGCGAGACAACGTCTTCTGCAAGCGCAGGCCTGATGCGCCTCAGCACCGCACGGATGCGCGCGAGCAGCTCGGTCATCGAGAATGGCTTGGTGAGGTAGTCGTCGGCACCCGTATCAAGGCCCCGCACGCGGTCGGCATCCTCGCCCCGCGCCGTCAGCATGATGATGGGCGTATTCTTCGTCTCCACGCGCGCCCTCAGCCGGCGGCACACTTCAATGCCGGTGACCTTCGGCAGCATCCAGTCCAGCACGATCAGGTCCGGCTGCATCTCCTGGACCTGCAGCAATGCCTCTTCACCGTCATGGGCCTCGCTGACGCGAAAGCCCTCTTTCTCGATGTTGTAGCGCAGCAGCGTTGAGAGGGAGGGCTCATCCTCGACGACAAGTACCAGTGGTTTGATGGCGCCGCTCATGTTCCCCCGGGCTCAGGACCTAGTCGTTCTTGGCCGCTTCGACCGTCGTCGAGGATGTCACGTCGCTCTTGGGACGGGGATCCGACAACTTGGAACCGGTCACGATATAGCACACGGTTTCCGCGATGTTGGTCGCGTGATCGCCGATGCGCTCGAAATTCTTTGCGATGAAGAGGAGATGCGTGGAAAGGCCGATCTTCTTCGGATCTTCCATCATGTAGGTCAGCAGCTCGCGGAACAGCGAGTTGTAGATCTCGTCGATTTCATCGTCGCACTTCCACACGGTCATCGCCGCGTTCTCGTCACGCCTTGAATAGGCATCGAGGACGTTCTTGAGCTGGTTCAGGGACAGACGCCCCATGCGCACGAGCCCCTGCACCAGGTTCTGGTCGGTCACTTCGCGCGATACGACGATGGCACGCTTGGCCACGTTTTTGGCAAGGTCCCCGATGCGCTCGAGGTCGACGGAGATCTTGAGGGCACCCAGCGTTTCGCGCAGGTCCGACGCCACGGGCTGCCGCAAGGCAAGCAGGCGGATGGCCTGCCCCTCGATTTGCGCCTCAAGCGTGTCGATCTTCGCGTCGAGCCCGACGATCTTCTCGGCGAGGCCCTGGTCGCGTCGCGCCATGGCTTCGATCGCATCGGTCAGCTGTGTCTCGCACAGCCCGCCCATCTGGACGATGCTGGTGCTCAGCCCTTCCAGCTGGTCGTGAAACGACTTGACGATGTGTTCTGCCATGGTTCCTCGCTATGACGCCGCATGCATTGTGCCTGCAACCCGTCACAACGCGCGACGGATATGATAGGACTTGGAACCTTGTGTGACAAATCGATGAAGCTTTTATGATGATGTCAGAAGACCGGGCATCGGCGCTTCATTTCCGCCCGCAGCCGTCGCCAGCGGCAGGTAAACTGTGAACACGGACCCCTCGCCCACCTGGCTCTCGATGAGCAGTCGTCCGCGGTGCCGGTTGATGATGTGCTTCACGATGGCAAGCCCGAGACCCGTGCCCCCGATGGCCCGGCTGCGCCGGACATCCACGCGGTAGAAGCGCTCGGTCAGGCGCGGAATGTGTTCGCGCGCAATGCCTTCTCCACGATCCTTCACGGACAGGTACACGGCAGGCGAAGGACCAGGCTCACCGGGACCCGCGCGACGCGTACCCAGTTCCACCGTGACGGCGGTGTGCGGACGGCCATACTTGATGGCGTTGTCGATCAGGTTCTGCACCACCTGGTAAAGCTCGTCGCGGTCACCGGTGACATTCGGCAGCGACGAGGGCTCGAGGTAGTCGAGCTGGATGTTCGCGGCCACCGCCATGGGCTGGAGCGCATGGACGACCTCCTCGACGACATCGCTGAGATGGACGCTTCCCGAAGGCTTCACATGCTCGTTCAGCTCGATGCGGCTCAGCGACAGCAGGTCATCGATGAGCCGGCGCATGCGCGAGGCCTGCTCACCCATAATGGCAAGGAAGCGGTCCTGCGCCTCGGGATCATCCTTGGCGTGCCCGCGCAGGGTATCGATGAAGCCGGTCAGCGAAGCCAGCGGCGTGCGCAGCTCGTGGCTGGCGTTTGCGACGAAATCGGCACGCATCTGTTCGACGCGCTGCGCCTTGGTCATGTCCTGCAGCGACACGAGCACGGCCCGCACGATGCCATCCGGCCCCTCTATGGGTGAAATCTCTGTCTCGAAAATCTGGTCCGGCGTCCCGACGAGCGGGAACGACACCCGCTGCAGGCCTCGTCCCGCGATCGCAAGTTCAAGCGCGCCCAGAACCTGGGGCGCGCGAATGACGCTGGCGAGGTGCTTGCGTGGTTCGGCTACGCCCAGCAGGCGCTCAAGCGCCTCGTTGGCCACGATGATGCGCCCCGTATGGTCCGTCAGCACGGCCGGCTGGGAGAGGCGGCGAACAATCTCCGGAGCTGAGAAATCGCTGGCGGGCTGCACGACCGGAGGTTCGGCGATTGCAGCCGCGGCGCGTTGCGCAATCACGTCTTCCGCGCTGGGAAGCGGTTCGGGAATGCTCTTCACGAAACCCAGGCGCGCAACCGCGAAGGCACTGACGGCAATCGCCAGGATGAAGCAGAACGTCCACTGCTGCGTCCACGCAGCCACCAGGAAGAACGCGATCCACGACGCGACCAGAACCCATTTGATGTCATCGATGCGCACGCCCACGGCCGAACGTGCACGACGACGGTCCGCCGCCGGACGCGCCGCAGCACGCGCTGGCTCCGGCGTCACGTTCGTTGCGGGGGCGGCTTGAGGCGGCATTTCCAGTCCCTGGACATCTTCGGTGTCGACCACCTGGCGCTCTTCGCGCCGACGTGGCTCATCCACATAAAACCATAACAGGAGAGCCGCCGCGAGTTTTGCGAGCACCGCCGCGACAAAAACTTCCTCGAACCCGAGGGACTGCGCCATGTGGCCGCCAGCAATTGCGCCGATAACCTGCACGAGCGACTGCGCCGAGTTAACCATCGCAATGCGCATCGGCAGGTCTTCGCGCGATCCGAACTCGAGAACCATGTTTTGCGCAGCGATGAGGAAGCCGGCATAGCCGGCGCCGATCCCGGCGAAGCTGAACACGGTGCCGCTGAGGTCCTTGGCGAACATCAGCCCGACCGTCGAGCCAGCCCAGAGCAGTAGCGCCGGCACGAAGACCGCCTTGAACCCGAGCCGGTCGGCAAGCGCACCCCAACCGAGGTTGGCCGCTGTCTGCGAGGCCAGCAGTGCCAGCGAGAGCAGGCCGATGACTTCGCCCGTCAGTCCCTGCGTGCGCTCGACATAGAGGATGTAGAAAGGCAGCGCGAGCGCACCGAGCGTCGCCAGCGACTGTGCCCAGAAATAGCCTGCAAACCCCTGGTCGCGCAGCAATGCCGGAATATCTGCAATGCGCTCGCGCACGCTGACCGGTTCACGCACGTTCGGGGAATCCGGTTCGCGCACGAGATAGAGCAATGACAGGCCGGCGGCCGTCAGCCCGAAGGCCAGCAGGAACGTCGACGCATAGCCGTTGCCAAGCGCATTCGACTCGACAAGGTACGAACCGCCAATGAACGCAACGGCCGAAGCCGTCGCGCCACCCAGGAAGTTACGCAGTCCGATCAGCATGCCGCGCCTGTCGGCAGGAATGGTCTTTGTCAGGAGCACGTTCCAGAGCACGTTCTGCATGCCGGAGAACACGCCGAGCAGGCCGAGGAAGATCGCAAACACATAGAGCGTGATGGCCGGAGGCAGCAGGAAGCCCGCAAGCGCAAGCCCGAGCACCGACAGGCGCATCATCCAGCCGTAGCGCAGGCCAAGGTCGACAATCCGCCGCCTGTGCTCGATTGCCGTCGCGCCAAACACGCTGCTGAAGAAGGAGCCGAGGTGCTGCATCGCCAGCACCAAGCCGACGGTTGACGCGGATCCGGACAGGAGGAAGAGATAGGCCGGAACGAATGTCGGGGCGTTGACCAGGCGAAAACCGGTCATGGCCAGCATGCCGTGGGCAAGCTGGCTCAGGTAGTTTCGCGTCAGATTGGAGGCCATCTCCTTCTGGAACCTGGCCTCGTCTTCAGTCTCACCCGCCACGCGGTCGTCTCAGTCGGTTCAGTGTCACACCCCGTGCGACTTAAACCATGCAAGACAGCGCGCCCATGCGTCTTTTGCAGCAGCCTCGTTGTAGCTCGGCCTGTAATCGGCCAAAAAGCCGTGATCGGCGCCGGGATAAACCACGATTTCCGACTTGGTATCTCCTGCCTCTTTCAGAGCGGCGCGCATCGCATCGACCTGCGTCAGCGGAATGCCCTTGTCGAGCTCGCCATACAGGCCGAGCACGCGCCCCTTCAGGCCGGCAGCGATTTCAACCGGATGCTTGGGCTGCGTATTGCCGTCGCGACGGACCATCTGGCCATACCAGGCAACACCGGCTTTCACCGGCGCACTGTAGGCCGTGTAGAGCCAGGTCTGGCGGCCACCCCAGCAGAAGCCCGTGACGCCGAGGCGCGCGAGGTCGCCCCCATTCTTGCCGGCCCAGGCGACGGTCGCATCCAGGTCGCTGAGCACGACCGTGTCGTCGACCTTTGACACCACTTCCTCGACCAGCTTCTTGATGTCCGTGTAGGCCATCGCATCGCCTTGCCGAGAATAGAGGTAGGGCGCCACCGCAAGGTAACCTTCCTTCGCAAATCGGCGGCAGATGTCCCGGATCCACTCATGGATGCCGAAGATTTCCTGGATCACGATGACGACTGGCAGGTTTCGTCCGCCCGCAGGACGCGCCGTATAGGCGGGGATCGTGCCATCCGAAACAGGGATCTTCACCTCCCCCGCCTCTAGCCCGTTGGCATCCGTGACGATGACGGACGCCGCCACGGGTTGCACGGACAGGGCAAAGCTGGCCGTCACCCCCGTCACGAGGACGGAGCGGCGGTCAAGCCCCGCTCCTTCCCTGTCTGATTTGATGCTCATTCTTCTCTCCCCGTATCAGTATAGGATTTCAGCTAGCGGATGCGCCGGATCGACTCGGCCCTGTCATTGAAGCCAAGCCGGTTGAGGTTCGACTGCGTCCGGTCGACCACGATGCAGTACCCACGATAGTTGGGCTTGTCGCAGATCTGCCAGACACCGCCCTGCACAACCACGCTTGAAGCCTGGTCGCCGAACGCATAGCGGTTGAGATCAGGCACATCACCGTCAAAGCTCCGGCTCTTTCCGCCATAGTTCGTGTGCTTGTAGAGCGTGATCATCCCCCATGTCGGCCAGCCACCGGATTGTCCGCAGACAAGGCGGCCATCGATGTTCACGATCTCGCGGCTGCAGCGGCGGTAGTCGATCGATGTCTGGATGAACCGCCCGAAGCGGTTGCGGCACTCGGCATAGAGCATCGATCCGTAGATGCGCGGATTGATGCAGCTGTTGCGCCACGAACCACGCGGCCAGTCCCCGCTGTCGGAGTGATCATCATCGCGACGCTCGCAGCGAAGCATGCCATCGATGTTCGCGATGTCGCCACGGCAGCGATTGTAGTTTTCAAGCTCCGTATAGCGCCAGCGGCCATTGCGGTCGCGGCACTCGGCCGTCAACGAGTTCCGGTCTGCCTCGATGCGCCGGCAGGACTGCCGATAGGATCCGCGCGGCGTCCAGTCCGGATCGTTGTAGCCATCATCGTTGTATCCGCCATCATCGTTATAACCGTCGTCGTCGTTGTAGCCGCCGCCGTCATTGCAGACGAGGCGACCATTGTCGTTCGCGATGTCGCCGCGGCAGCGCCGGTAATCTTCCAGTGTCGAATAGTTCCACTGGCCATCGCGCTTGCGGCAGACGGCTGACAGCCTCTGCCAGTCGGCATCGATGTTCTGGCAACTGTTCTGGTAGCTGCCCGGAGGGATGTTCTGGGCGCTGGCCGTCATCGGCAAGAGCACGACGGAAAGCAGCGCAACAAGCAGCGCGCGGACAGACGTCATGGAAGTCTCCTTCGCATCATCAGGTGGGACGGGCTCAGTAAATCACATTCCCGGTCCGGGAACAGCGCGTCTGAAGAATTTTTAAGCCTGCGCGCCACATCGTCGCCTCTTTTCCAAGGAAAATGGCCCGTGCTGAAAACGGATCCCCGCATTGCCCGGTCGCATCGCATCGTCCCTGCTTCTCCTCCTGTGCGCCTTCATGCTGGCCCTGCCGGCCGGAGCCGCACCGCTGCGCGGCAAAGTGACGAGCATCGTCGTTGAGAAGCAGAAGCGGATCATGACTGTATTCAACGGACGCAAGGCGTTGAAAACCTATCGCATCGCACTCGGCGGGAATCCGGTGGGTCACAAGGAACAGGAAGGCGACTCGCGAACGCCCGAGGGCCGCTACATCATCGATGCGAAGAACCCGCAGTCGAGCTTCCACCTCTCGCTGCACATCTCCTACCCCAACCGTGTTGACCGGCAGAATGCGCGCCGCAAGGGCGTGTCACCGGGCGGCGCAATCATGATTCACGGCTCACCCGGAGCGCTCGGCACCCTGAATGCGCTGGGTTTCTACACGGACTGGACCGCCGGATGCATCGCCGTTTCGAATGACGAGATCGAGGAACTTTTCGCTGCGGTGAAGATCGGCACGCCAATCACGATCAGGCCCTAGCGGCTGAGCAGGTCCAGAAGCGCATCCGGCGCGCCGGCGCCATGCTCCACACAGAAAACCGGATAGCGCTGGAAGCGCATGAGCGTCTCCCGCGTCTCCATAAGCGGAACAGGAAGCACGCCCGACGCCGACAGCACGATGGCAGCCGGCTCGATGCGGCGCACCTTCATTGCCTCCAGTGCCGTCAGCGTATGGCTGATCGTTCCGAGATAGCCGCCACTGACCAGCAATGCGCGCGCCTTGAGTCGTGTGATCAGGTCGATGTTGAGGAAGTCCGAACCAAGTGGCGACATCACGCCGCCCGCACCTTCGACAAACAGCACCTCGCCGTCGCGCACGGCTTCGCCGCAAAATCTGGCAACCGGCTCCAGTGCAACCCGCACACCGGCGCGCTGCGCCGCCATGTCCGGCGAAAGCGGAGGCGCAAATCGCCAGGGCGTGATCTCTGCGATCGTCGAGGCGTTCACCTCAACGCCCAGCGCCTTCAGGAGCCGACCGCTATCCGACATGTCCGGATGCCGTTCATCAAATCCGCTGAGCACCGGCTTCAGCGCGCGAACACGTACGCCACGACCGCGCAGCCGCTCGAGCACGCTGCACAGGACATGTGTCTTGCCGAGGTCCGTCCCCGTCGCGGTCACGAAGAACGGAGCCATCATCGCCTCCCGCCCGCAAGATCAAGCTTGCAGACGGCGTCGGCCAGGCGCAGGACATCGGCTTCCTGATGAGCCGCCGTGAACGTGATGCGCAGTCGTGCCGTTCCCTCCGGCACGGTTGGCGGACGTATCGCCCGCACGACAAATCCCTCGCGGGCGAGCTGCGCCGAAGCCTCGAGCGCCCGTGACGACGCCCCCAGCACAACGGGCACAATCGCCGAATGGGGCATCGCCAGCCCGACGCGATCACAGAACAGCCGCGCAAGCTGCACCGGCCGCGCACAAAGGCCCGGATCATTCGCGATGATGTTGAGCCCTGCCGTGGACGCTGCGACCACGGACGGCGGCAGCCCTGTCGAGAAGATCAGGCTGCGCGCGCGATTGACGAGCATTGAAATCACGGTCGCGCTCGCCGCGACATAGCCGCCATAGGATCCAACGGACTTCGAGAACGTTCCCATCTGCACGTCCGGCTTCACGCCGGCCGCATGCGCCGAGCCTCGCCCCTGCCCGACAACACCAAGCCCATGTGCATCATCCGTCATGAGCCACGCATCGTGTTCCTGCGCTGCCGTAGCGATGTCCTTGAGCGGCGCCAGGTCTCCATCCATGCTGAACACGCCTTCGGTCAGCAACAGGCAATGGCGTGCCTGCGCCCTCTCTCGCGCGAGGACAAGCCTGAGGTGATCGACGTCATTGTGGCGAAAGAACTCCACCTTTGCGCCGGACATGCGCGCACCCGAAATCATGCACGCATGCGACAGAGCATCCAGCACGACCAGGTCGCCTTCGCCGACCAGCGCCGGGATGGTGCCGATGTTGGCGAGGTATCCAGCCCCGAACACGAGCGCCGATTCGGTGGACTTCAGGGACGCGATGGCACTCTCGCAAGCCGCATAGGCCTCGTGATTGCCGGTAACGAGGCGCGACGCCCCCGCTCCCGTGCCATGCAGCCGGATGGCCTCGATCGCCGCCTGGGACAGGCGAGGATCTCGGGAAAGCCCCAGATAGTCGTTCGACGAGAAATTCAGACCCGTCTGCACGGGTTCCGGCAGGACGCGCAGAAGCGACTGGTCCTTCGCCCGGGCCAGCTTTTCGGCAGCAAATTTGTCCAGGCTAACCATGGGACGGCGAGTTTCCCTGTATTCGTTTCCTTGACCCGGCATCGCGGGTGCTTATTGTGCGCGATCACATCTGAACCAGGCACCATCGTCAATGACTACAACAACCCTGCAGGCCCCTGCGTCACAGCCCTCGTCGAAGGCATCTTCACCCCGTCTGCGCTGGGGTTTTGAAGAAGCCAAGGCCCTGTTCGAGATGCCGTTCAATGACCTCATCTTCAGGGCCCAGACCGTCCACCGCCAGCACTTCGATCCGAATGAAGTGCAGATGTCGACGCTGCTCTCGATCAAGACGGGTGGCTGCGCAGAGAACTGCGGCTACTGCAGCCAGTCATCGCACTTCGAAACGGGCCTGAAGGCCTCGAAGCTCATGGCGCTGAACGAGGTCAAGGCCGCCGCAGCCCAGGCCAAGGCCGGAGGCGCAACGCGCTTCTGCATGGGTGCAGCCTGGCGCGAGCCCAAGGACCGCGACATCGACACGCTCTGCGAGATGGTCCACGAAGTGAAGGCCATGGGCATGGAAACCTGCATGACCCTCGGCATGCTCTCCAGGCCCCAGGCACAGCGCCTCGCCGAGGCCGGGCTCGATTACTACAATCACAACATCGACACAGGCCCTGAGTACTACGAGAAGGTCGTCACGACCCGAACGCTCGCAGACCGGCTCGACACGCTGGAAAACGTGCGCGAGGCCGGCATGAATGTCTGCTGCGGCGGCATCATCGGCATGGGCGAAAGCCGCGACGACCGCATCGGCATGCTCCTGACGCTGGCGAATATGTCCACGCCGCCGGAGTCCGTCCCCATCAACGCTCTTGTTCCCATCCGCGGAACGCCGCTCGGAAACTCGCATGCCGTCGAAGGCGTCGAGTTCGTCCGCACGGTCGCAGCCGCACGCATCATGATGCCCACGTCGATGGTTCGCCTCTCGGCCGGCCGCGAAACGATGAGCGACGAGCTCCAGGCCCTGTGCTTCATGGCCGGCGCCAACTCCATCTTTGTCGGCAATCGCCTGCTCACGACGGCAAATCCCGCCAAGGACCGCGACGACGCGCTGTGGGCCAAGCTGGGCATCCGCCCGATGCCGGCGTGAGCAATCCGGACTGGCTGGCTGAAGGCTGGCGGCACATCTGGCTACCCTACGCGCAGATGAAGACCGCGCCAGCCCCGCTGGCCGTGGTAGGCGCCCGGGGTTCCCGTTTGCACCTCGCGGACGGAAGGGAGCTGATCGATGGCGTTGCCTCGTGGTGGACCGTCGCGCATGGATACGGACACCCCCACATCAACAAGGCCGTGCGCGAACAGCTCGAGCGCCTGCCCCATGTGATGCTGGGCGGCCTCGCACACGAACAGGCCTATACGCTTTCCACGCGACTGAGCCGAATTCTTCCGGAGGGCCTCGAGCGGGTCTTCTTCAGCGACTCCGGATCAGTGGCCGTCGAGGTCGCACTGAAGATGGCGATCCAGTACTGGATGAACAGCGGCGACAGCCGGCGCCGCAGGATCATCCATTTCCGCGGCAGCTATCACGGTGACACCTTCGCGACAATGTCGCTGTGCGACCCGGACGAAGGCATGCACGCCATCTTCCAGGGAACGCTGACCGAAAACCGGCTCGCCGACCTTCCCGTTTCGCCTGAAACAGCAAGCAGGCTTGAACACGAAATGGCACAGCCGGACGTGGCTGCCGTCATCGTGGAGCCACTGGTGCAGGGCGCCGGAGGCATGAAGTTCCAGGCGCCATCGACGCTCAAGGCCATCGAAACGCTCGCCCGCCGCCACGGCATCCTGCTGATCCTCGACGAAATCTTCACCGGCTTTGCCCGCACGGGAACGATGTTTGCCCTGGAGCAGGCCAATGTGGTTCCCGACATTGTGTGCCTCGGAAAGGCGCTGACGGGAGGCTACCTCCCCCTTGCGGCAACGGTCGCATCATCCCGGATCTTTGAGGCCTTCCTCGATGACGATCCGGGCAAGGCCCTGATGCACGGCCCTACCTTCATGGGCAATGCACTGGCCTGCGCGGCGGCGAACGCGTCTCTGGACCTGTTCGAAAGCGAGCCTCGAACGGCACAGGCTCAAGCCATCGCGGACCAGCTGAAGCGCGAGCTCGCGCCCGCCAGGAACGCGTCGAACGTGGTCGATGTAAGGGTCATGGGCGCCATTGGCGTGATCGAGCTCAGGCAACTCGACCGGATTGCCCTGCGCCAGAAATTCGTTGAGCGCGGTGTCTGGATCCGCCCGTTCGGGAACATCGTCTACACGACGCCCCCACTCACGATCTCTCAAGCCGATCTTTCGGCACTGACGACTGCGATGGTCGACGTCGTCAGCGGAAAGTAGGCGCCTAGACCGAGCGCTTCACCAGCATCTGCTTGATCTCGCCGATCGCCTCGGCGGGATTGAGACCCTTCGGGCAGGTCGACGTGCAGTTCATGATCGTGTGGCACCGGAACAGGCGGAACGGATCCTCGAGATTGTCGAGGCGTTCGCCCTTCGCTTCGTCGCGCGAGTCTGCAAGCCAGCGATAGGCCTGTAGCAGGATGGCGGGGCCCAGATAGCGATCCTGGTTCCACCAGTAGCTCGGGCACGATGTCGAGCAGCAGGCGCACAGAATGCACTCGTAGAGACCGTCCAGCTTCTGGCGGTCTTCCGGGGACTGCTTCCATTCCTTCTCCGGCGTCGGCGTCTTCGTGTGCAGCCACGGCTCGATCGACGCATACTGCGCATAGAAGTGGGTCATGTCCGGCACGAGATCCTTGATCACGTTCGTGCTGGGCAGCGGGTAAACCGCGATCGGCCCCTTTACGTCGTCAATGGCCTTCGTGCAGGCGAGCGTGTTCGAGCCGTCAATGTTCATGGCGCAGCTGCCGCACACGCCTTCTCGGCAGGAGCGACGGAATGTCAGCGTCGGGTCGATCTCGTTCTTGATCTTCAGCAGGGCGTCCAGGACCATCGGGCCGCAGCTGTCCAGGTCGACCTGGTAGGTATCGAGGCGCGGGTTTTCGCCGTCTTCCGGATTCCAGCGGTAAACCTTGAACGTTTTCAGGCGCTTCGCGGTTGCAGGCCCCGGCCACGACTTGCCAGGACGGATCTTGCTATTCTGCGGAAGCGAAAACTTAGCCATGGATGTTCAAAGCCCCGTGAACTGCCAGTTGAATCAGTATTTAGTGCCTCATGGACGATCAGTCCACGGGGTACACAAGTCGCAATCGACGCATTAGTCTGCCCCGCTGAGGGGATACTTCGATGAACGTTAAGGCCATATTGCTTGTGCTCGGCGCCGCGCTGTTCGCGACGGCATGCGACCAGGGCGCTCCGGGTCACGAGGAAAAGTCCGCATCCGTAAGGGCGAAGCCTGTCCCTGCAAAACTGGCGAGCGCGTCCGAGCCCGGAATTCCCCTTGGTCAACTTCCGCCCAATGTCGAACCGCAGCATTACCGGCTGGACCTCACGCTGAACCCGGACCAGCTGCGCTACGAAGGCCTTGTCGAAATCGACATCGAACTGAAGGCTCCGAAGCGGGAAATCTACCTGCACGGCAAGGACCTTGTTGTCTCGAAGATCGTGGCCCGCCAGGCCGGCAGGCCCGACGTCCGTGGAACATATACGCAGGTCGACGCCAGCGGGATTGCTCGGCTCGACTTCGACCAGCAACTCCCGTCCGGCAAGGTTACCCTGTCGATGCCGTTCTCGGCCGCCTACGAGACAGCGCCCGACGCCCTGACCGCACAGGCCGAAGACGGCATCCGGTACCTCTGGACGCAGTTCGAGGAGATCTCGGCAAGAAGGGCGTTTCCATGCTTCGACGAACCGCGCTTCAAGACGCCGTTCGACATCTCGGTCACGCATATCGGTCGCCACGCCGCCATATCCAACACCATGCCGGTGTCTCAGGACCCGGTCGCCGAAGGCGTGACGAAGACAACCTTCGCGACAACGGCACCATTGCCCACCTACCTCGTCGCAATCGCCGTGGGGCCCTACGACATCGCGACCGGCCCTGTCATTCCGCCCTCGCGCCTGAGGGCGGACCCCTTGCCGGTACGCGCAGTGACGGTCATGGGAAAGAGCGACGCTTCCCGATACGCGCTCATGGAAACGCCTCCGCTCGTCCGCGCGCTCGAGGACTATTTCGCCGCTCCCTTCCCCTACCCGAAACTCGACCTGATCACGCCACCCAACTTCCTCGCGGGCGGCATGGAGAACGCCGGCGCCATCACCTACACCGAGCGCGGCATCCTTCTGGGTCCCAAGCCCTCCGTCTGCCAGCAGCGTTACTTCAAGCTGCTGCACGCGCACGAAGTGGCCCACCAATGGTTTGGCGACCTCGTCACGCCGCGCTGGTGGAACGACATCTGGCTGAACGAGGCCTTCGCCTCCTGGATCGGAAACAAGATCTCGGCACAGACCTGGCCGCGCGACGAGTTCGGACGCGAGACCATCCGCGAGGCGCTCGACGTGATGGACCACGATTCCCTCTCCACTGCGCGATCGATCCGGCAGCCCATCGAAACGAACGACGACATCTTCAATGCCTTTGACGGCCTGACCTACGACAAGGGCGCTGCCGTCCTCCAGATGTTCGAGAATTTCCTCGGCGCAGACACGTTCCGGGAAGGCGTCCGCCTCCACATGCGCCGCTTCGCCCATGGCACGGCTGACACCGACGACTTCATCCGCTCGCTTGCTGAAGCATCAAAGAAGCCAGCCGTCGGCCAGGCTATCGGAACCTTCCTGAACCAGCCGGGCTTGCCGCTGATCACAGTACAGACCACTTGCTCGGGCAAGGATCTCGACGTGACGGTCAGCCAGGCCCCATACGGCGCATCGTCTGCCAGGGACGAGCGACTGTGGTCCGTCCCGGTCTGCATGCGCGAATTGGCCAATGGCCGCCCATTGCCCTGCACGCTGCTGTCGACAAAAAGCCAGAAGTTCACCGTCCGGAAGCTCTGCAACGTGGCCCTGATGCCGAACGCGGCAGGCGCCGGCTACTACCGGTTCTCCATGCCGGCAGCAGACTGGTCAAAACTCGCCACGTCGTTCCGCACGCTCGGCGCGGGAGAGCAACTGGCGCTGCTTCATTCCATGCGGGCGGCATTCAGGGCGGGCAGCACGGACGCCAGCACCTACCTTGCCACGCTGAGAAACGGAGTGACTCAGGGAGACTGGGATGTGATCGGGCTTTCCAGCGACTTCCTGAAGGAAATCCACGCCGACCTGCTCGAACCGGCTCAGCGCGCGGTATTTGAACAGAACATGCGCACGTGGTTTGAAAAGCCGCTTGCGCGCGTTGCAGCACCATCGGCGGGCGCAGGCTCTGCATCAGCGGCGCTGTCACGTGCTGCGCTCGCAAGCCTCGGCGTCTCGCTCGCCCGCCACCCGGCGTCTCTTGCAGCCTTCTCGGCACGAGGCGCCGCGCTCCTGAAGTCCGTCAGGGACGCCAGGGGACCCGTGATCCTCGACGAACTCGCCCCCGCCGCCTTGTGGGCCTACGTTTCCTCGGGCGGCACCGATGCAGCCAGCAGCGTGATCGAAGCCCTGAAGTCCACGCGCGAGGCCGAAGCACGCAGCACGATCATCCGCGCAATGGCAGCCGCAAGCGATCCCGCCGCACGCAGCACGATCCAGGACTATGTGCTGACTGGCGAACTGCGCGTCCGCGAACTCTTCGCCTACCTGCGCGAGGCTTTCGCCCGCGTCGAAAGCCGCGACGCATCATGGCTGTGGTTGCGCAAGAACTTCGGTCGCCTTGTGTCCATGACGGGCGAGAACGCAGCCTCGCGGCTGGTTCAGTTGCCCGCCTCCCTGTGCTCCACCGCGCACGAAGAGCAGATCCGCAAGTTCTTCGAGCCACTCAAGTCACGGATCGTGGGCGCACCGCGCACCCTTTCCAACACGCTTGAAACCGTGAAGCGTTGCGCCGAGTGGAAGGCACGGGCCGGCAAGGCCGTCGCCGACGCCGCACTGGCGCCGGCGAAATAGCACGCTTCAGTACGTGCGCGCCTTCGGAGCGATGTACTCGACATCGTTCGACAGCGTGTACGTATGCACGGGTCGATAGTCGAGCTTCACGTTGCCCGTCTTCGTGTCGAACCAGGCCAGCGTGTGTTTCATCCAGTTCTGGTCATCGCGCTGCGGGAAGTCCTCGCGCGCATGCGCGCCGCGGCTCTCCTCGCGCGTGACGGCGCCTTCAACCGTGACAGCCGCCTGCGAAATGAGATTGTCGAACTCGAGCGTCTCGAGCAGGTCCGAGTTCCAGACCATCGAGCGATCCTGCACGCCAATCTGCGGCATCTCGCGATAGACGCCAGCCACCAGGTCGCGGCCTGCCTTGAGCACGTCCTTCTCGCGGAAAACCGCGCAATGATCCTGCATCGCCTTCTGCATGCGACGACGCAGTTCCGCAGTCGGAACCTTGCCCTTGGCATTGCGGAATCGGTCGAGACGCGCGATGGCGTTGTCTCCTGCACCCTTCGAGAGGTCGGCCTGCCGTTCGCCCGGCTTCACGTCATCGGCGCACTTCAGCCCGGCAGCGCGGCCGAACACGACGAGGTCGATGAGCGAGTTGGAGCCCAGTCGGTTGGCGCCGTGAACGGAAACGCAGGCCGCCTCTCCGATCGCCATCAGGCCGGGAACGATTGTGTCCGGGTTGCCGTCCTTCAGCGTCAGCACTTCGCCGTGATAGTTCGTCGGGATGCCACCCATGTTGTAGTGCACCGTCGGGAGCACCGGGATCGGCTGCTTCGTCACGTCGACACCGGCAAAGATACGCGCCGATTCCGAAATGCCAGGCAGGCGCTCATGGATGATCTTAGGATCAAGGTGGCTGAGGTGAAGGTGGATGTGGTCCTTGTTCGGTCCGCAACCACGTCCTTCGCGGATTTCGATCGTCATCGCGCGGCTGACGACGTCGCGTGATGCCAGGTCCTTCGCATTCGGCGCATAGCGTTCCATGAAACGCTCGCCATTCGCATTCGTCAGATATCCGCCCTCCCCGCGCACGCCCTCCGTGATGAGAACGCCGGCGCCAAACACGCCCGTCGGATGGAACTGCACGAACTCCATGTCCTGCAGCGGCAGTCCCGCACGAAGCACCATCGCATTGCCGTCACCGGTGCAGGTGTGTGCCGAGGTGCAGTTCTGGTACGCGCGTCCATACCCGCCGGTGGCCAGGACGACCTTGCTGGCCCGGAAACGGTGCAGCGAACCGTCATCGAGGCACCACGCCATGATGCCGCGGCAGCGTCCCTCTTCCATGATCAGGTCGAGCGCAAAGTACTCGATGAAGAACACCGCGTCGTAGCGAAGGCTCTGTCCGTAAAGCGTGTGCAGCATCGCGTGACCGGTGCGGTCGGCCGCTGCGCAAGTGCGCTGGATCGGAGCCTTGCCGAACTCCTTCGTCATGCCGCCAAAGGCGCGCTGGTAGATCTTGCCTTCTTCCGTGCGCGAGAACGGAACGCCGAAGTGCTCCAGCTCGTACACGGCCTCCGGCGCATTGCGGCAGAGATATTCGATGGCATCCTGGTCACCCAGCCAGTCCGACCCCTTCACGGTATCGTACATGTGCCAGCGCCAGTCGTCGGTCTCCATGTTGCCGAGCGCCGCCGAAATGCCGCCCTGGGCAGCCACCGTGTGGCTTCGCGTTGGAAAGACCTTGCTGACATTGGCAACCTTGAGGCCGCGTTTGGCGGCCTCAAGCGTGGCCCTGAGGCCTGCGCCCCCCGCCCCTACAACTACGACGTCGAAGGTATGGTCGGTGACGGGATATGCAGTCATGGGATCAGCCTCGAATTAGACAACAATACGCAGCACGGCGACGACACACGTCACGGCCACTGCAAGGACGGCGAAGTGGACCAGCACCAGCAAGGCGATCTTCGTCGACTCGCGGTGAATGTAGTCCTCGATGACAACCTTCACGCCCAGCAGCATGTGCAGCAGGCCGACAAGGATGAACATCGACATGGCAACGGCGCTGAGGGGATCGCTCAGGAAGGCGATGACCTGGTCATAAGGAGCGCCCGTGTATCGCACGACGGACCACACGAACCAGAGCGTCAGCGGAACAAGCGCCATGGCCGTCAGGCGCTGGTACCAGAAATGTTGCGTGCCGCTTTTTGCGGAACCATGGCCGCGCACGCGGCCGAGCGGTGTCTGGATGCTCATTGCCAGCTCCCCATGCTTTGATAGGCCGCGACCCAGATCAGCACCGTCGTCACCAGCGTCAGCCCGTACACGATAAGCCCCGAGCGATTGGCAGCCTGCAGATTGAGGCCGATGCCCGCATCCCACAGCAGGTGACGCACGCCATTCATCGCGTGGTACACGAGCGCCAGCGTAAAGCCGAACAGTACAAGCCTTCCAAACCAGTGCGCCGCCGCCGTCTCGAACACGGCATAGCTGTCAGGACCATTCGAGGCCGCAACAAGCCACCAGGTCATCAGCAGCGTACCCATCGCAAGTCCTACGCCCGTGATGCGGTGCAGGATCGACGTACCCATCGTGATCGGCCAGCGATAGATTTGCAGGTGGGGAGCGAGCGGCCGTGCAGCTGCGCGACCCTTGGTACGGGCCTCAGGCATGATGGGCAGTCCTCAGGTTGATGGCGGGAAGGAAAATCAGGAACATTCGACTACTAATTTTCACAAGCGGCCTGTATGAGCAAGCAGGAGTTGCCGCGTCACCGGCAACCATGGGGGGCAAAGCCATGTTCGAGGCGGTAATCTTTGACTTTGGTGGCGTGATCACCGAGAGCCCGTTTGAAGCGTTTAACCGGATGGAAGCTCGTCTGGGAATTTCGCCGAACACGGTCCGGCGAATCAACGCGACAAATCCGGACACCAATGCCTGGGCCCTGTTCGAGCGCTCCGAGATCGGCCCCGATGAATTTGACCGGCTGTTTTCCGAGGAAGCCGCAGCGTTGGGCGTCAGGCTCAGCGGTCGCGACGTGCTCTCCTGCTTGAACGGAAACGTACGACCGCGAATGCTGGAAGCTCTGAAGCGCATTTCAGGCAGTCTCAAGACCGGTTGCATTACCAACAACGTCAAGACGGCGGGCCCGGATCATGCGTCAAGGGATGCATTGGTTGCCGAGGCGTTTTCCATCTTCGGCCATGTACTGGAGTCGTCCAGGATTGGCATCCGCAAGCCCGACCCGCGCATCTACCAGATGATGCTGGAAGCTCTTTCCGTCGCACCGTCGCGTGCCATCTATCTCGACGACCTCGGCATCAATCTGAAGCCTGCCAAGGCCCTGGGAATGACCACGATCAAGGTGGTCAACGGCGATGACGCGATTGCCGAACTCGAGGGTCACCTCGGCATGAAGCTGGGCTAGCCGGTTATGGTTAATGAGCGCTACGCCCATTAATCTTTGGCGAAAATCGACCGTTCATCCTCAAAGGCCTTGATCTCCAGCGCATTGCCGGAAGGGTCCTTGAAAAACATGGTGAACTGCTCGCCGGCCAACCCCTTGAAGCGAACCTGAGGCTCGATCAGGAACTGAATATTTTTTGCCTTCAATGAATCGGAAATTTCCCTGAATTTTGAAGGGCTTACGATCAATCCAAAATGCCGCACTGGAACCTGCTCGCCATCAACCTCGTTTGCCCCTTCACACGCCCCCTCCGAAGCGCTCAAATGGGCAACGATCTGGTGTCCGTAAAAGTCGAAATCGACCCACTCGGATGATGATCGGCCTTCCGCACAACCGAGAATGCCACCGTAGAAACGGCGTGCCTCATCGAGGTCGTGAACAGGAAAGGCAAGATGGAAACGGGGGCGTTCGCTCATGTCATCTCCAGGCAGCTGGAATGGATGACGGGAGTGGACTTGAAAGGCGAAGGGTAAACAAGAGGTGTCAAAGGCGCAGCACAAGACGCTGAGGATCGCCGGGCAGTCCGTGCCCGTGAAGGTGCGCCTCAATCCGCGCGCCCGCCGCCTCATCGTGAAGGTTCACCCGTCCACCGGAGAAGTCGCGGTGGTCGCACCGTCGCGCCGCTCGGTCCCGAGTGCCCTCGACTTCGCGCGCCAGGAAGGCGACTGGATCGCCGACCGCCTGTCCCGTGTTCCGGAGCGCATCAATCTCCGTGCGGGCCAGACCGTGCCCTATCGCGGCACGCCCCATGTCATACGATCAACCCCCGACCAGCGCGGTGGCGTCTGGATCGATGCGGAAACGGACAAGCCCCTTCTGCGTGTCTCGGGCTTTCGCGAACACATTCCGCGACGTGTCGAGGACTGGCTGAAGAAGCAGGCGCGTGCGCAGATCATCAGGCGCATTTCAGCCTTGGCAGAGCAGCTCGGCGTAACGCCATCGCGCATCACCGTGCGTGACGCGGCGAGCCGCTGGGGCTCATGCTCCACCACGGGCGCCATATCGGTATCCTGGCGCCTTATCATGGCCCCGGCTTTCGTGTTGAACTATGTGTGCGCGCATGAAGTCGCTCATCTCAGGGAAATGAACCACGGCCGGCGCTTCTGGCGTCTCGTCGACGACCTCGTCGGACCGGAAGAAGCGGCGGAAGCGCAGGCCTGGCTGCGCGAAAATGGCGCCGAACTGCATCGTTACTCGGCAGCGTTCGACTGAAACTCAGTTCTGTCCGGGTTCGCCATCTTTCAGTATCCGCGCAAGGATGTCCTCAAACGCGTCAGGCGCAGGTTGCTCATCAATCCGGTCAAGCCCGGGCAGCGGCGCAATGGGCTGCCGTGCGGTGGCTTCCAGCATGAACTTCTTCCAGACCTGGGCAGGCAGCGTTCCGCCGGTGACCCCCTTCCCCATGGTCTGGCCAGTGTCGCTTCCGATCCAGACACCCGCAACGAGTTGCCGCGTGTAGCCAACGAACCAGGCATCCTTGAAGTCCTGCGTGGTTCCGGTCTTGCCGGCTGCAGGCCTGTTGCCAAGGTTCGCCTGCTTTCCCGTACCAGACTTCATCGCCTGCATGAGCATGTAGTTCATCTGTCCCGCATGAACGGGATCCACGACGCGCCCCATGCCTGAACCCGAACGCTCATAGAGCAGGTCGCCATCGGGCGTGCGGATTCTCTTGACCCCATAGGTGATCGCTCCCGAACCGCCGGACGCAAATGGCGCGTAGGCCGTCACGAGTTCGGCAAGCGAAACCTCTGACGTTCCAAGCGCAAGCGAGGGAACCGCTGCGAGATCGGAGGTGATGCCCAGGCGTTGCGCGACGTCGACAACAGTCTCCGGCGTTTCCTGCAGGCAGAGTTGAACGGCAACCGTGTTGACCGAATTGGCCAGTGCATCGGTCAGGGTGATCTCGCCCGCGAAGCCCGACTTGAAGTTCGCCGGCGTCCAGCCCCGATAGGTAACGGGCTCATCGATCACGATGGAGTTCGGAGACAACCCGGCCTCCAGCGCTGCGAGATAGACAAAGGGCTTGAACGCGGAGCCCGGCTGTCGCTTGGCCGCCGTGGCGCGATTGAAGAATGAATGCCCGTGCTCCTTCCCGCCAACCATCGCCCGGACGGCGCCGTCTGGCGACATGGCAATGAGGGCAACCTGCAGCCCTTCGCGGCCAGGCTCTGCAAGGGCACGCAGGGCCGCCTCTTCGGCCTGACGCTGCATGTCGAGGTCAAGCGTCGTCTCGACAATGATCTCGGGCGCGGAGTGACCGACCAGGTCATCGAGCTGTGCATCAACCCAGTCCGAAAAATACTGGCTGCCCTTGCCGAAGAGGCCCGGAGCAAGCTTTGGACGCGTGTGAAGTGCATCGTCACGGGCTTCCGCCGTGATGAACCCCGTTTCCACCATGGTCTGCAGCACTACCCGTGCACGCTCCCAAGCGAGATCGTTGCCGTTGACGGGCGAATAGCGCGACGGCGCCTTCAGGAGGCCGGCCAGCATCGCCGACTCCACCAGGCCCAGCTTGGTCGCAGGCTTGTTGAAGTAGCGCCGCGCAGCCTCGTCGATCCCGTCTGCGCCAGCGCCGAAATAGACCTTGTTCAGGTATAGCGACAGGATCTCTTCCTTGGAGAGCGACGCCTCGAGGTAAAATGCAAGCAGGGCCTCCTGGAGCTTCCGGAACATCGTGCGTTCGGGCTTGAGGAACAGGTTCTTGGCCAATTGCTGCGTGATCGTTGATCCGCCCTGGACCACGCGCCCCTCCTGCATGTTGACCCAGAACGCGCGTCCGAGCCCCCAGGGGTCGATGCCGAAATGTGAATAGAAGCGACGGTCTTCGCTGGCGATCACGGCATTGGCGACATGGGACGGGAGATCCGCTGTCGATACGAAGTCACCGGAAAGTCGGCCGCGCCGCGCGATGATCTTGCCGTGAACATCGACCAGCGTGATGGCCTGGCTTTGACCGCGCGTGAACAGTCCGTCCGTCGAGGGAAGATCCCGGGCGAAATAGGCCAGCATGCCGGCCAGGCCGATGACGCTCCAGATGGTAACGACGATGAACGTATAGGACAGCTTCCAGAGCAGGCTCGACCCTGACCGCGGCTTCTGCTCAGGCGCAGGCGGCACCTTCTTGTGCGGAGGCCGCGCACCGCGCTTGCCCTTGCTCTTGTCAGATTTTCCCATGAACGGTGCGGTTTCCGGTCGCCTCCATGGTTCTAGGGATTCGGCCTTAACGCCCGCTGAATCCCGAAAAATTAATGTCGGGTTACAGGATGTTCAAACACGCCCGTTTTGTTGCTAGAATTAGTGCTTCCTCCCCGCACGGGGAAACAGGCCGCAGCCAGGCGCTGCGGCAATCCGGGGGAATACGATGGGCAGACGAATATTGCTTGCGCTTGCGCTGGCCATTGCCGCGACGCCTGCGGCGATGGCTTCGGCTCCCAGTGGCCTGTCGGGCCTCTTCGCCGACCAGCCGATCGTCCAGGCGACAAAAAAGGGATCATTGTCCGAGACCCAGGCCGCTCTCGTCGACGGCGCGTCCGCCAACGCGAAGGCCGATGACGGAGCTCCCGTGCTCGTCATCGCAGTGCGTTCTGAGAGCCTCGACCTCGTGAAGCTGCTGGTGGAAAACGGGGCCCGGCCAGATGACAAGGCAAAGGATGAAACGACCGCGCTGACACTGGCATCCGCGAATGGAAACGCGGACATCGTCGCTTACCTGCTCGACAAGGGTGCCGACGTGAACGAGCCCGGCTCCTTGCGCGAAACCGCCATCATCAAGGCTGCACGCGCTCGCCAGAACGCAGTCATCCGCCTGCTTGTTGCCAAGGGCGCGGACCTGGAGGAAACAGATGCCTCGGGGGCAACGGCCCTCGAAATTGCTGAAAGCGCAGGCTGGCACGATACGGCAGCGCTGTTGAAGAAAGCGGGCCCAAAATAGCTATCGACCATCCTGAAACGCAGGCTCCGGCAAGGAGCATCCTGCCGCCCCTTCCGGCATTTCCGGCAAGCGTACTGGCCACGTTCTCGAACGCGGCCAGCTCGGGCATTCGACTGCGCACCCTGGTCTTCATCAGGTCGCTGGGCATCGTTGGCCAGGTCGTGGCGATCGTCATCGTCTTCTTCGGCCTGAAGTACCAGATGCCAATCGGCCAGTGCCTTGCCGTCGTGGCGATCGCCTTTGCCTTCAACACGGCGCTGGTAGTGCTTTATCCCAGCATTCACATTCTCAGCGAACGGGATGCAGCCGCCCACCTGGCGTTTGACATTTGCCAGCTGACAGCGATGCTGGCCCTGACGGGCGGCATCGAGAATCCGTTTTCACTGCTTTATCTGGCGCCCATCGTGATCGCCGCGAGCAACCTGAGCCTGGGCGCCACCCTGTCCCTCGCCATGCTCGCCTTCGGCGCCATTTCCTGCATTGCCGTGTTTCACTGGCCGCTGCCCTGGGACCCTCAGGCCCCGCTCCTCCTCCCGCCGCTCTATGTGGCGGGCAACTGGATTTCGCTGAGCCTCGGCATCGGCTTCTGCCTGATCTACGCGTGGCGAACCGCTGACGAAGCCCGACGCATGCAGGCCGCGCTGGCCGCCACGCAATCGGCCCTGTCGCGCGAGCAGCGCCTCTCCGACCTGGGCGCCCTGGCAGCCGCCGCCGCTCATGAACTCGGAACCCCGCTGGGGACCATTGCGGTCGTCGCACGTGAGCTCGAGCGGGACATGGGTCCCTCCAGCAAATGGATCGAGGACGTCCGCCTTTTGCGCGGCCAGGCCGAACGCTGCCGCGAGATCCTCTCCCAGCTTTCGCAGCAGGACACGGAAGAAGACAACATCTCCAAGCACCTTCCGCTCGCCGCGCTCATCGACGAGATCGCCGATCCGCACAGGGGATTTGGCATCGACGTGGAGGTCAACATCCTGACGCCCGGCGCCCTGACCGTTGTGCGCCTGCCCGAGGTCATGCATGGCCTGGGCAATCTGGTCGAGAACGCGGTCGACTTCGCCAACACCCGCGTCACGATCGAGGCTTCATGGGACGACAGCCTGATCACGATGACCATCACCGATGATGGCTCGGGCTTCGACCCCGAGATCCTCGTGCGGCTCGGTGAACCATACGTCACGTCCCGTGCGGGCTCCGACGCCCCGCGACCGGCCAACGTCAACACCACGACGCATGCGGAAGGTCATGCAGGCCTGGGGCTCGGCTTCTTCATCGCAAAGACACTGCTCGAACGAATCGGTGGTCAGATGACCTTCGGTAACCACCCGGGGGCCGGCGCACGCATCCGGTTAATTATTCCGAGAGAAAGTTTGGAGAATCCGGCCAGAAATCGAGGGTAACGCCGTGTTGCAGCGCTAGCATAACCGGTTCATCGGCCCTATATTCTGTCCTTCGAACAATTCTTGCTCCTGAGGGAACCTCCCGTGGCACTTTCTGCTGAGGGCTTGCCCGACAAGTCACTTCTCCTCGTTGATGACGATGCTCCGTTCCGCCAGCGCCTCGCGCGCGCGATGGAAGCACGCGGCTTCATCGTGACGGCTGCGGAAACCGCAGACGAAGCCATGGCGATTTCGCGCCGCACGCCGCCCGCCTTCGCCGTCGTCGACCTCCGGCTCGGGCAGTCGGGCAATGGACTGGACGTCGTGGACGTGATCCACCAGACGCGTCCGGATGCACGCGTCGTCGTTCTGACCGGTTATGGCAACATCACTACCGCCGTCGCTGCAGTGAAGCACGGCGCAATCGACTACCTGTCGAAGCCTGCCGACGCCGACGACGTCGCCGCGGCTCTTCTCGCGCACCCGCGCTCGAAGCCGGCACCGCCGGACAATCCGATGTCGGCAGACCGCGTTCGTTGGGAACACATCCAGCGTGTGTACGAGCTCTGCGGTCAGAACGTGTCCGAGACGGCACGCCGGCTGAACATGCATCGCAGGACGCTGCAGCGCATCCTCGCAAAGCGCTCTCCCAAGTAATCAGGCGACGGGCAGTTCCGTCGTCAGCCGCGCCATCCGCTCCGCAGCGACGCGGGCAAAGCGGATAAGCGTGGACTTCCGCCGCGCCGGCGAAACCTGGAACAGCTGTGACGGCCGGATGATCGCCCCGCCAAACCGGTCGGCAATGATCAGCCCGTGGTCCGGCGGCAGCACGTGCTCGGGAAATCCTTCCGGCACGGCGAAGTAATACTGGTCGCAATACTCGAGGTACTCCGGCCACTTGCGGTCGCCACGCAGGTCTTCAACGCTCACCTTGATCTCGACGCCCACAAGCGCACCCGCTGTTGTTACGGCGGCAATGTCGAGACGACGGCCACTCGGCAGCGTGAACTCCGACAGCGGCGCGTGCCCGAGTTCGAGCATCAGCCGGCTCACGCCACGCGAGACGTCCGGCGTGTGCCCATAGGTGCGATAGGTTTCAGCCATGGCCCAGCTTAGCCGAAGTTTGCGAACAACAAAAAAGGGCGGCCCGAAGGCCGCCCCCTGACTTTCGACCGGCGCCGGATTTACTCGGCTGCCAGCAGCGAACCGCCCGACTTCTTGCCGAAGTTCACGGTCTGCAGGTAGCGGATGCCCTCTTCGGCAATGTCATCGCCAACCATGCGGTCACCTTCGGCCTTGAGCTCGTCCATGTTCACATACATGGCATAGAACGCCTTGGTGCGGTCCGTGATGATGCCGGCCTTCAGCAGCGTCTTGATGAGCACGCGGAAGATGTCGGTGGACTCACGCATGCGCTCCTTGCGCTGGTCATCCGTGATGGCTTCCATCAGGGCCTGCTGGGCATCCTGCCAGTCGATGCCGACCATGGCGTAGACCGACTTCATCTGTTCCGGATTGATCAGGTTGAACAGCAGCGTCTGGAAGCAGCTTGCCGCCCAGTCTTCCACGATGTTCTGCTCTTCCTGGCTGAGCTTCGGGATCGTGCGGTCAGCCCAGATCTTTCCGAACTTGTGGTGGAACGCTTCATCCGTCATCACCAGCTGCGTCAGGCGGACCAGCAGCGGATCGCGCGAGCGCGTGTAGAGCGTCGCGAAAGCGCCCATGGCGAGGCCTTCGACCAGCATCTGCATGCCAACGATCTTCTTGTACACTTCCGGCGCCAGCACGAGTTCCGTGAGCAGGCTGCCGAGCGTCGGACCAACCGGAAGCGGCTTTCCGAAGCGTGCCTGGATGTAGCGAGCAAACCCCGTGACGTGGCGGGCTTCCTCGCGCGCCTGGTTCGAAGCATATTCCTGTGCACCCGGATCCTTCAGGATGTGGCAAAGCGAGGCCGAGAGCGACAGGGCCCCCTGCTCGCCATGCAGGATCGAGGAGAGGATCCAGCGGGCGGACTCGTTCGCAAACTTCACCCGGTCACGACCCGAGAGCTTTTCGCCGAGCTTGGTCTGGAAGATCGGAAAGAACTCATCCGGCAGGATGGCTTCATTTTCGAGATCGAACGGTTCGTTGAAGTCGATGTACTTCTTGTCCAGCGGGTCCCAGAAGTGGTCGTGGGTCGCCGAAATGATCTTGTCGAAGGCGGTCGAGCGCTCGTTGTAGCGATCAACGTTCATCATGGCCGGAAAATCGGTCGGATCCAGCGCGTCGTACGCGTTGTCCTTGGTGATCTGCTTGATCGTCATGGTCCTGCAACTCCCGTTCTTGCAACTAAAACACAGAAAAACACATAAATGACGCATGCGTCAACTTCAAAAATGACGGAGCTGTCAGGTTTTAGGTTGCCACACCCGGGTTAGAACGGCCTTAAGGGGCACCGTGCTATGATTAATACAACCAATGGTAGAAATTTGAAGAAAACTGAGACCGACACTCCACACCTCATCCGGGTAATCTGAAAGTGCCTCAACCTAATAGTTCGCGCTTTGCTCCGAATGTGTTAGAGCAAATAGAAATGGAACGCTGTGTCTGCAATATAAGCGGCACGGTTTCAGACGATGCGCGACTGTTTGGGGGCAAGTGGTCGTGCCGGACTGGTGGAACGAAGGGGGCTGGAAATGCATGAGACGCAGGCGGATGCTTGCCATCCGCAATCGGGTCCGGCACCCGCGTTCAGCACTGTACTTCGCTTCAATTCAATTGGAATCTCATAAAAACAGTAGATAAGCGCCGACGACGCGTGGGGAGTTAACGAGTTCAATGATCAGGATTCTTGAAACAATCTTTTTCCGTGGCCGCGTGCTCGTGCTGGCCATCATCGCGCTGGTCACGATCGTGCTGGGCTATGAGGCCACCAAGCTCCGCATGGACGCCGGCTTCTACAAGAGCTTGCCGACGGATCACCCCTACATCGACACGTTCCTCGAGTACCAGGACCGGCTGTTTGGCGCGAACCGCGTCATCATCGTGCTTCAGAACACGAAGGGCGACATCTGGAACAAGCCCTTCCTGAAGACGCTCGACGAAGTGACCAAGGCGATCTTCTATCTCCCCGGCGTGGATCGCAGGACCGTCACCAGCCTCTGGACCCCCAATACGCGCATTCTCGAAATCACCGAGGACGGTATCAACGCGCGAGACGTCATTCCGGGCACCATTACGCCCGACGAAATGGAAGGCAAGGCGATCAAGCAGCTCCGGAACGACGTTCTGAAGGGCAATCTTGTCGGCCGTCTCGTGTCGAACGACTTCACCGCCTCGATGGTCGTCACGGAACTGCTGGAATACGACCCCGCCACCCAGCAGAAGCTCGACTACATCGCCCTCGGCGAGCAGCTGGAAAAGGAAATCCGCGGCAAGTTCGAGAAGGACGGCATCAAGGTCCACATCATCGGCTTTGCCAAGAACATCTCCGACATTGCCAAGGGCGGAAGTGAATCCGCGCCGCTGTTTTTCGGCGGTGCCTTCATCCTGACCGTGCTGGCCGTGTACTTCTACTGCCGCAACTGGAAACTGACCTGGCTGACCGTAGGCTGCTCGGCAACCTCGGTGGTCTGGCAGTTCGGCATGATCACGCTGCTGGGCTTCGGTCTCGACCCGCTCGCGATCCTCGTGCCCTTCCTCGTGTTCGCCATCGGCACCAGCCACGGCGTGCAACAGCTGAACATGATAACGGCCGAAATCTCGCACGGGTCATCGCCTGAACAGGCCGCCCGGTCGAGCTTCCGCGGCCTGCTCATCCCGGGCTCTCTGTCGCTCGTGACCGCCGTGGTCGGCTTCGCCGCCCTGCTGGTCGTTCCGATCCCGCAGATTCAGGAACTCGCGATCACGGCCTCGATCGGTACGGCACTGAAGCTGATTTCGAACCTGATCATGCTGCCCGTGATCTCGTCGTATTTCACCTATGACGACGGCTATCGCGAGCGCGTCACGGCTGCCCGTGACTCGCGTGCGAAGTTCATCAGCATGCTGGGCGTGTTCGGCCGACCGGCCGTCGCATTCCCGGTAACCTTCGTGTTCCTCTGCATGTTCGGCGCCTCGGTCTACTACAGCCAGGACCGCCACGTCGGCGACCTCCACCCGGGTTCGCCGGAGCTGCGTCCCGACGCGCGCTATAACCAGGACGCCAAGATCATCTCCGAGAAGTTCTCGGTCGGTCTGGACCTGTTCACGATCATCGTCGAGACGCCGCCTGAGTCCTGCGTGGACTACCAGTCGATGGTCTACATGAACGAGTTCAGCTGGTACATGCGCAACGTCGAAGGCGTCCGTGACGTCCAGAGCGCAGCCTTCGTCGCCAAGACGATCGCCGCCGGCTGGAACGAAGGAAACCTCAAGTGGCGCGCCCTGCCCCACGACCGTTCGGCACTCGTGCAGGCCACGGGTCCGATCGGCTCGAACTCGGGCCTGATCGACAACAACTGTACGATCATGCCGCTGCAGGTCTTCCTCATCGACGGCAAGGCAACCACGCTGAAGAACGTCGTGCACGCGGTCGAGGACTGGATTGAAGCCCGCGGCTTCACGCCGGTGCTCTCGGCGGGCCGTGCAAACGGCACGCGCATCATGCCGCCGGAATTCCTGCCGGATGGCAAGCCGCTGCGCGACGAGCAGAGCCCGACCTCGACCTGGACCGTCAACCGCGAGCAGGCTGCAAACCTGGTCTACACGGCGCCGGAAGCGGTAAAGGACCAGCCGCAGACCTGGACGGTGAAGGGATACCTCCCGCCGCCGGCCGACAAGTTTGAGCTGCGCGGCCTCGTCGGCAAGTTTGTCGAAGGCGCCGAAGGCACCATCGAGGTGAAGCCCGGCAAGGACGGCACCGCGAAGGTCGACCTGCTGCCGCTGATCTCGAAGCCGGAGTTTGCAAAGGCCGAGCTCTTCGTCATCGACGGCGTGCCCGACGCGTTCACGATCCGCATGGCTTCCGGTAACTCGGGCGTCACGGCGGCCGTGAACGAGACGCTGGAAATCTACGAACTGCCCTCGACGCTGATCGTGTACGTGATGGTGCTCTTCCTGACCTACATCACCTACTTCGACTGGCGCGCCGCTGTCGGCTGTATGTTGCCGCTGCTCTTCGCCACCTTCTTCGGCTACTTCTTCATGATGGAGCTGGACATCGGTCTGAAGGTGTCGACGCTGCCGGTGATCGTGCTCGTGGTGGGTGTCGGCGTCGACTACGCTTACTACATCTACAATCGACTGCAGTACCACCTGTCACAAGGCGTGAACATTTCCGAAGCCTACGAGGAAACCATCCTCGAGACCGGCAACGGCGTGTTCTTCACCGCCCTGAACTTCGCCGTCGGTGTGTCGACTTGGTCGTTCTCGCCGCTGAAGTTCCAGGCCGACATGGGTACCCTCCTGACCTTCATGTTCATGACGAACATGATCATGGCCCTGACAGCCCTGCCCGGCATCGCAGTGGTGATTGACACACTGTTCCCCCGCAAGAAGCTGCCGTACCCGGGTCCGGAACCGGGGGGCCACTGGCACTAACCCTGTCCCGGCGCCAGCCGGAACGGAAATTCTTTGCAAGAGCCGGAACATTAACGTTCCGGCTCTTTTTTTGTGGCAGAACAGTGGGCAGAACTCATCCCGACAGAGGAAATGGCAGGTCATGTTCGAGAAGATCGTCAGCTATCTTGAGACCCGCATGGAGAACAATGCGATCAACCCGCATCCGTTCGAACGCAAGCATGTGGCTGTGGCAGCCCTCCTCGTGGAAGCATCACGCCTTGATGGCCACTACGACGCAATCGAACAGGGCACCGTAGTGCGCCTGATCCGCGAAACGCTGCACATGCCGGCCGAGCAGGCCCGCAGCCTCCTCGAGCTCGCCGAGATCCGCCAGGCCAACACCTATGATGACTGGGTCTTCTGCCAGGCCATCAATCGCGGCTTCGCGATGCAGGAAAAGATCGACATCCTGACCAAGCTATGGGAAGTCGCGATGTCCGACGGACAGCTGCACCGGCTCGAATCCATGATGCTGACGCGCGTGGCCAAGGAGCTGCACATTCCGGAGGCGGAAGTGGCCAAGGCGAAAAAGGCGGCAGGCGCCAACTGAGTGGCCGCTGACCTGACGCCGGAAGACCTTTCCTAGATTCCCTTGAACGTCGCGAACTCCTGAAGCGGAGCGCGCTCGGAGCGAAGCGTGTTGATCGGCGCAGCCGGGTCGATGTGCCCGATCGCCATGCCGCAGAACAGCATCAGGTCGGGCGGGATGTTCAGGAACTCACCCAGCGTCTTGTGCCAGATGGCCCACGCCTCCTGGGCTGCCGTGTGAAGACCGTGCTCGCGTGCGAGCAGCATGATGGACTGCATGAACATGCCAAGGTCAGCCCACTGCCCCTGCTGCATCTGTCGGTCGATCGCAAAGAACAGCGCGCAGGGCGCGCCAAAGAACTCGAAGTTCCGCGCAAACTGCATCAGGCGCCCGAACTTGTCTTCACGGGACACGCCAATGCTCGCGTACATGTCTTCGCCCACCTTGAAGCGGCGTGACTTGTAGGGATCCTTCAGGTCCGGCGGATAGATATTGTACTCCGTCCCCTCTCCGCGCGGATTGGCGGCGACCTTCTCCTTGAGCATCAGCTTGAACCGCACCATGTCCTCGCCGCCCAGCACCCAGACATGCCAGGGCTGCAGGTTGCCGCCCGACGGCGCACGCTTTGCCGTTTCAAGGATCTGCCGGATCAGCGCACCGTCGACGGGCTTGTCCAGAAACGCCCGCGCAGTGAGCCTCGTGTTGATGGCCTCGGAAACCTTCATGGGAGTACGCCCTCAGGATCAGATGTCGAGATTGGTCACGGCCAGGGCATTGTCCTGGATGAACTCGCGACGGGGCTCGACAATGTCACCCATCAGCTTCGAGAAGATGTCGTCCGCCGTGTCCCCGTGCGACACGCGCACCTGCAGGAGCGAACGGACGTTCTCGTCGAGCGTCGTCTCCCAGAGCTGCTCCGGGTTCATCTCGCCAAGGCCTTTGTAGCGCTGCAGGGTCAATCCCTTCTGGCCCCACGCAAGGATCGCGTCGACGAGTTCACCCGGGCCGTGAACGGCCTTCGTTTCGTCGCCACGCGTGATTTCCGCGGGCTTGCCGTAATGCGTGACGAGATCCTTCGACCAGCGATCCAGTCGACGCGCTTCGGCAGACGTGACCAGCAGCGTGTCGATCGTGACATCCTCCGTCACGCCGCGCACCTTGCGCTGGAACAGGAGCGCGCCGTCAGAGACGCGACCGGTCCAGCCGCGCTCGAGCTCGCCGGACACGCTGTCGAGGCGCTCGGCCACGGTCCTGGCAGCCGCCTCGGCACGCGCCGGATCTGCAAGCGTTTCGGGATTGAGCGCACCCGCGATCGCAGCCTGCTCCACGAGGAACGCGGGATACTTCGCCGACAGGCTCTGCACGGACGACTTCACCATGCGTGCAAACTCGGCCACCGCACCAAGGTCTGGTCCCGCCAGCTGCTCGCCGTTCGAGAGCTTCAGCACGGCATCGCGAATGCCTTCGGCCATCACGAAAATCTCGAATTCGCGCTGGTCCTTGAGGTAGCGCTCGGACTTGCCGCGCATCACCTTGTAGAGCGGCGGCTGCGCGATATAGAGGTGCCCGCGCTCGATCAGCTCCGGCATCTGCCGGTAGAAGAACGTCAGCAGCAGCGTACGGATGTGCGCACCGTCGACGTCGGCGTCGGTCATGATGATGATCTTGTGGTACCGCAGCTTGTCTGCTGAGAACTCCTCGCGTCCAATTCCGGTTCCCAGCGCCGTGATCAGTGTCGCGATTTCCCCCGAAGACAGCATCTTGTCGAAGCGCGCGCGCTCGACGTTCAGGATCTTGCCGCGCAGCGGAAGCACCGCCTGGTTCAGGCGGTTTCGACCCTGCTTCGCGGATCCGCCTGCCGAGTCACCCTCGACGAGGAAGAGTTCGGACTTGGCGGGATCGCGCTCCTGGCAGTCCGCCAGCTTGCCCGGCAGCGACGACAGATCGAATGCGCTCTTGCGCCGCGTCAGTTCTCGGGCCTTGCGGGCCGCCTCGCGCGCGGCAGCGGCTTCAACAACCTTTGCGACCACAGCCTTCGCTTCGGCGGGATGTTCTTCGAGCCACATCGAGAGCTGTTCGTTCACGACACCTTCCACGACGGGACGCACTTCGGAGGAAACCAGCTTGTCCTTTGTCTGCGACGAGAACTTCGGATCTGGCACTTTCACCGAGAGGACACAGGTCAGGCCTTCGCGGCAGTCATCGCCGGTCAGTGCAACCTTTTCCTTCTTGGCCAGGCCGCTGTCATTGGCATAGCCGTTCACGACGCGGGTCAGCGCGCCGCGGAAACCGGCAAGATGCGTGCCGCCATCGCGCTGCGGGATGTTGTTGGTGAAGCACAGCGTGTTCTCGTGATAGCTGTCGTTCCACCACATGGCCGCTTCCACGGTAATGCCGTCGCGCTCCATGCGGAACGTGATCGGCTTGCTGATGAGTGCCGTCTTGGTGCGGTCGAGATACTGGACGAAGGCTTCGACGCCGCCATCATAGTGCAGCAGCGTCTCCTTGCGCTCCACGCCGCGCAGGTCCTGGAACCGGATCGTGACGCCCGAATTGAGGAACGCCAGCTCGCGCAGCCTGTGCTCCAGCGTGACAAAGTCGAACTCTGTCTTTGTGAAGATCGCACCCGACGGCAGGAACGTGACCTCGGTCCCCCGCTTGCCTTCGGCCTTTCCGACGACAGCGAGCGGCGACTCGGGCTCGCCCATCCTGAAGCGCATGTAGTGCTCCTTGCCGTCGCGCCAGATGCGCAGGTCCAGCCACTCGGAGAGCGCGTTGACGACGGACACGCCCACGCCGTGAAGGCCGCCCGACACCTTGTAAGAATTCTGGTCGAACTTTCCGCCCGCATGGAGCTGCGTCATGATCACTTCGGCCGCCGAGACGCCTTCCGTGGGATGGATGTCGGTCGGAATCCCGCGTCCGTTGTCGCTGACCGTGCACGAGCCGTCGGCATTGAGCCGCACATTGACTTCGGTGGCATGGCCGGCAAGCGCTTCATCGATCGCATTGTCCACGACCTCGTAGACCATGTGGTGAAGGCCTGAACCATCATCCGTGTCGCCGATATACATGCCCGGGCGCTTGCGAACCGCATCGAGCCCCTTGAGCACCTTGATGCTGTCGGCATCATAGGTTTCGCCGTTCTTCGGTTTGTCTTCACTCATGGCAGTATCCGATCACTTTCACTTCGTTTGGCGAGCCAGGGCACGCCGGAGTTTGTTGGAAGCTCTCACGCCGGCCTGACAAGGCCGTCGGAGACACGCTTGAATTGCGCCCGGCCTTCCAGCCCGGCAAACATTTGCAGGTCCGTGCCCGTGAGCCATGACTGCAGGTCAAGGCTCTCGATTTCGTCAAACAGCGCACGTCGACGCGTTTCATCGAGATGTGCCGCAACTTCGTCGAGCAGGAGGATTGGCCGCTCCGGCGCACCGGGCGCCGGGATCGAGGCACAGGCAAGCACGAGCCTGATCAGCAGCGCCTTCTGCTCACCGGTCGAACAGCTGGCCGCTGGCCTCCCCTTCTCGCGATGGGACACGAGGAAATCCGTGGCGTGCGGGCCTTCGCTTGTCCGTCCGGCTTCGGCGTCCCGGGGCCTGTTGCGCTTGAGGCTGTGCTGGAACTCGTCCTCAAGGTCGACCGCGGCACGAGACTGCAGCCCGTTCTCGATCAGGCCGGCAAGCCCGATTGTTGCATGCGGGAATGTCGAGCCAGGCTGCGCATCGATCGCATGCGACAGCTGCACCAGGCCCGCCAGCCGTGACGCTGCAACCGCGACACCAGCCTCCGCCATCGTTTGCTCGAGAGCTGTCAGCCATCCGTCGTTCGCACCGGCACGCAGGGCGCTCATGCGCTCGCGCATGGCCGTTTCGTACTGGTTCCACCGGCGCGCATGCAGCGGGTCAAAGCTGGAGACCAGCCTGTCGAGGAAACGTCGACGTTCAGACACGCCTTCCACAAAGATGCGGTCCATCGACGGCGACAGCCAGATCAGGCGCAGGTGCTCGGCGAGCTGTGCAATTCCTGAAACGGGCACGCCATCCATGCGCACGGTCCGCTTGGATGCATCGCCGTCACCTTGCCCCGGCAGGTACCCAACGCCAACCTGGAACGAAGTCACGGGATTGGTGATCGTGGCGGAAATGGCCCATGGCCGCTCCGCCCCGTCCGATCCACCCTGTGGCGAGGTACGCGTCATCTCGCTCAGCTTCGCGCCGCGCAGTCCCCGACCGGGCGCAAACATCGACAGCGCCTCAAGCAGGTTCGTCTTGCCCGCCCCGTTGGGACCCACGAGCACCACATGCGACCCTTCGCATTTCAGGTCGAGCATGCCGTAGGAACGGAAGTTCGTGAGCATGAGGCGCGTCACGGCGACGCGCGCATCGCACGGCGCAGGCCTCGTCGCAAGGAACTCGCGCGAACTCATACGGCACGCAACCCTTCTTCCACTCATACCCTCATGGGCATGAGCACGTAGAGTGCCGCGTCGCCATCACTTTCGCGAACCAGCGTCGGCGAACCGGCATCCGAGAACAGGAACGTGGCGCTCGCGCCTTCGATGCGCTCCAGGATGTCCATGATGTAGCGGGCATTGAACCCGATCTCGATCGGCGCGTGCTTGTAGTCGACAGCGAGTTCTTCCGTGGCCGTTCCGGCCTCCGGGCTGACAACGCTGAGTACAAGCTTGCCCTTCTCGAGCGTCAGGCGCACCGCGCGGGACTTCTCGCTCGAAACCGTGGAGACGCGGTCAACGGCGCCCTTGAGGTCATCGCGGCTGACTTCAAGCAGCTTGTCGTTCCCCGTGGGGATGACGCGCTGGTACTCGGGGAATGTCCCGTCGATCAGCTTGGATGTCAGCGTAAGCGAGGAAAGCGTGAAGCGGATCTTGGTGTCGGACACCGACACTTCAACTTCGGCCTCTGAATCCTCGAGGAGCTTGCGGATCTCGCCAATCGTCTTGCGCGGAATGATGATGCCCGGGATGTCGGAGGCGCCCTTCGGGGCCGGGAGCTCGAAACGCGCCAGGCGATGCCCGTCCGTTGCGACGGCCTTCAGCTGCGCCTTCCCCTTCTCCGTGATCGAATGAAGGTAGATGCCGTTGAGATAGTAACGGGTCTCCTCCGTCGAGACGGCAAACCGGGTCTTGTCGATGAGAGACACAAGCTCGGGCGTTGAAAGAGAGAACTTGTGCGGCAGCGGCCCCGACGCCATGGTCGGAAAATCATCCTTCGGAAGGGCCTGCAGCTGGAACCGCGAGCGGCCCGCCGAGAGGAGCAGCCGGCCGTCGGCTTCCGCGAACTCAAGCTGGATCTGCGATCCGTCCGGCAGCTTGCGCACGATGTCATACAGCGTATGCGCCGAAACCGTTGTCGCGCCAGGACGCGAGATGTCGGCATCGACCGTTTCCACGACTTCGATATCGAGGTCCGTTGCGGTCAGCGAGAGCTTTCCCTTGTCCGCATGCAGCAGGACATTCGACAAGATCGGAATGGTGTTCCTGCGCTCAACGACGCTCTGGACGTGATTTAGCGACTTGAGAAAACTTGCCCGCTCGATGGTTATGCGCATTACCGGATCCGAAAATGATGTCTGACGTGGAAGGAGCGCCGCGGGCGCAAGGGGCCCGGAATCCCGTGTGGAATCCAAGGCTGGACTTCGCGGCACAGTGGGCAGTGACTATAACGGTTTACGGCGCTCCAAGGAACTAGAATCGTCCCTTGAGCGCCGTAACCGGTAGCAATCTAACTATTTGATATATAACAGATTTTTACGGTTAAACCTGACTGGCATCGCCTTCGGCGCTGGCTTCCTGCTTCGCAACGGTGGATAGACCTTCAACCGGCCAGTTCCTGATGGACAGGCGCAGCTGTTCGACTTCCTCGCCGAAGGACGAATCGACGCCCGTAAGGCGCTGGATGGTCTCCACGGCGTGCATGACCGTCGTGTGGTCCCGATTGCCAAACCTGCGGCCGATTTCAGGGTACGAGCGCGGCGTGAGCAGCCGGGCCAGGTACATGGCGATCTGGCGCGGACGGACAATCGAGCGAGAGCGGTTCGGGGACTCGAGGTCCGACACCTTGAGGCCGTAGTTCTCGGCGACCTTCTTCTTGATTTCCTCGATCGTCACGCGGCGGTCATAGGCTCGCAGGAAATCCGCCAGCCAGACGTTCAGGTTCTCGATAGTGATCGGTCGGGCACCGTCGCCGCTCTGGGTGACGACGCGGGTCAGCGCGCCTTCGAGCTCTCGCGTGTTCGTCGCGATGCGCTGCGCCATGAAATGCGCGGCCTCCGAGTTCAGCACGAAGCCCGGGCGCTCCTTAGCGACGAGACGCGCCTTGGATTCAAGGATCGACAGGCGAAGCTCGAAATCCGTCGGCTGGATTTCGATCGAGGCGCCGCGAACCAGGCGCGAACGCGCGCGCTCGGAAATCGTGTCGAACAGCGACGGAGAGCGGTCCGCTGACAGGATGATCTGCTTCTGGTGATCGACGAGCCAGTCCAGGGCGGCGAAGAGTTCTTCCTGGGTCGCTTCCTTGCCCATGATGAAGTGAAGGTCGTCGACGAGCAGCACATCCACGTTGCGCACCAGGTTCTTGAACGACAGCGTGTCATTCGCCTTGATGGCCGTGATGAAGAGTCGCATGAAGTTTTCGGCCGACACCATCATCACGCGAAGGCTCGGATTGCGAAGCAGCTTCTGGCGCGCGATCGCGTGCATCAGGTGGCTTTTTCCGAGACCCGTGGGACCGAAGAAGAAAATCGGATTGGTACCCGGAACATCGCTCTCGGCAACGCGGCGCGCTTCCTGGAATGCGATCTGGTTGGTCCGGCCAATGACGAAGTTGTCGAACGTATAGGACGGATTGAGCGGCGAGGAACCTTCGACGAGCGGAAGCTCGACAACGGGAGCCGGCGCCTCTGCCAGCTGGCGTCCGGCGGGAGCCTGGACAGGTTGCGCGGCACGCGGACGCAGGTCGACGACGAAATCAACGGCGCCGAATTCCGGGGCGATTTCGGCAATCATGTTGGCGATGCGCTCGCCATGGCTTTCAACGATCTTGTCGCGCTCGAACCGGCTATTGCACGCGATCACGACGCGGCCATCTTCAACCGACGTCAGGCGAAGGGGTTCGATCCAGTACTGGAAACGCTGCTGGCCAAGCTCGATCTTCAGACGCTCACGCACCCGCTGCCACACGAGTTCAACATGTTCTCCACCAGTGTTTTTTGTTTCTTGAGAGGTCACGCCTTTTTCCCTTCTTGTAAATTGCCTCGAAAACCTGGCTTGGGCCCGGAAGTCACCAGCTCCGGATGTCCCGTCAGATTCCCGCTCTCACTCTCGTCATTCATTTAGGCGACAGCCCTCCTGCACCTGCAGAGCGCAACCTCCGCAAATCCAACTCGTCACCAGACTTTTGGGAATGACAACAGGGCTCCACCGCCCGGCCACCATCAACGCCCCAACCACCTATTCATCCGCTCAAACCGGGCTGGAACCCCTCAGAACCAGCCATCATTTGAACGAACCGGATCCCTCGCCCCCTATCCACCAGAAAGGCAATATGAACCCGTTCGCGGAACTCGCCGCGCTCAACTCCACTCGGATACAAAGAAAACCGCCCGAAACGGGCAACAGAACTAGAAGGCCTTTGGAAGCGAGAACCCGCTCCCGGACACACCCACCGAAACAGCTGGAATGATTTTTTTTCTCATTGGCTTCATCCAGGTCCCAACCGACGGCTTAACCATACCCAACACGCGTTTTCTGATCAAGAAAAAAGTCTAAAAAAGATTCGCTGAAACGCAAGGCGCTGCCATTAAAAGCGATTCACGATCATGAAGATTCGCAAATCCAAAAGCGCGCGCCGTGCGCACATCACATAGAAAAACAAACGATTTTCTTGCGACAGGAGAAACTTACGCATCGCATGCACCAGCGTCAATGTTGTAAGCATGTATTTAATCCGTATACGGACTATCTCGATTGAATTGATTGCGTTTTCTCGCGTGGAATTAATCGCAATTAAGGCGCACACCGTGCAGGAGAATGTCACCCCGAAAGCGCAATGAAAAACCCCGCAGCGCCATCACGGAGCTGCGGGGTTTTTGAAACCTTGAAGGCGATCGGCAGACCGCCTGGGACTTTGGAAGGATCAGGCCTTCTTCGTCATCGACTTCACGCGGCGCGTCAGGCGCGAAACCTTGCGGGCCGCCGCACGCTTGTGAAGGATGCGCTTGTTGGCGCCGCGGATGATTTCCGGCTGGGCGGCGCGCAGCGCTTCTGCGGCAGCCTTGGGATCACCCTTCGCAATGGCTTCTTCGACGTTGCGGACGAAAGTGCGCACGCGGCTCTTGCGGGCAACGTTCACAGCCTCGCGCCGCTTGGACTTGCGGGCCGCTTTTGCTGCTGAACGGATATTCGCCATGTGGATGCTCTCCTGGAAAGGCTTGCCCTGTTGCTCAGAGGGCGCAGGTTATAGACAGCGGTTACCGAAGACGTCAACCGCGAAGAGTTGCCGCGCCCCTACCGGTGCTCGAACTTGGCCTTACGTTTCTCGATAAAGGCCGCCATTCCCTCTTTCTGGTCTGCGGTTGCAAACATTGAGTGGAAAACCCGGCGCTCGAACAGGATTCCCTCTGCGAGGGTGCTCTCATACGCACGGTTAATGGTTTCCTTGGTCATCATCGAGATCGGCTGGGACATTTCCGCGATCGTTTCGGCCGCCTTGAGGGCCTCGGTCAGCAGGTCGGCCAGCGGCACCACGCGGCTGACCAGCCCCGACCTTTCGGCCTCGGCCGCATCCATCATCCGCCCCGTCAGGCACATTTCCATGGCCTTGGACTTGCCGATGAACCGGGTCAGGCGCTGCGTGCCGCCGATCCCGGGCATCACGCCAAGCTTGATCTCGGGCTGGCCGAACTTGGCGTTGTCGGCAGCGATGATGAAGTCGCACATCATGGCGAGCTCGCATCCACCACCCAGCGCAAACCCTGCAACCGCCGCCACGACAGGCTTGCGGCACCGTGCCACGCGCTCGTGATGCGTCGTGATGAAGTCCTCCGCATAGGCCTCCATGTACGTCTTGGGCTGCATCTCCTTGATGTCGGCGCCGGCGGCAAAGGCCTTTTCCGACCCGGTGATCACGATGCAGCGAATGCCGGAATCCTTTTCGGCCCCATCAAGCGCATCGCTGAGCTCTTTCATCAGCGCGCTGTTCAGCGCATTGAGCGCCTGCGGGCGGTTCAGCGTGATGAGGGCGACGGCGCCGCGCGGCTCGTACTTGATGGTTTCGAAGCTCATGACTTCACCCTGGAATTTCTGGGAGGCGGTTTAGCGTACGCCCATGTGAGTCACAAGCGGCAAGCCATCACACCTCATGCACGCGCGCGGAATTCAGCGCTGGCAGGTGCTGCAAAAAAATGTTGACCGGCCTGACTGCACGATGCGTTTGATAACGCCCGTGCATCCCTCGCGCGAACAGCACTCGCCTTCCCGGTCATACACGCGGAAGCGATGCTGGAAATAGCCAAGCGCCCCACTCGTCTGCTTGTAGTCTCGCAGCGTCGAACCGCCGGCCTCGATGGCCTCGCGCAGCACATCCTTGATGTCATCGACGAGGCGGGATGTTTCCGTCGCCTTGAGCCTCGCGCTCATGCGCTTGGGCGATAAGCCGGAGCGGAACAGCGCCTCGCACACGTAGATGTTCCCGAGCCCGGCCACGATGCGCTGGTCGAGCAGAGCCGCCTTGATCGGTGCCTTCTTGCCTTTCAGGCGCGCTGCGAGTTCTGCGCCCGTGAACGTATCCGCCAGCGGCTCTGGTCCGATCTCGGCGAGGAAGCGGTACTGCCCGATCTCGTCTGAAGGGAACAGGTCCATCATCCCGAAGCGCCGATGGTCGGAGAACACGATCCTCACGCCGCGATCCGTCTCGAATTCGATGTGGTCATGCTTGCCGGGGCCGCCCGCATTGTGCAGGAAGCGCCCCAGCTCGCCACCCTCGATCTGGAAGCGGCCCGACATGCCGAGATGGATGATCAGGATCTCGCCACCATCCAGATGCGCGAGGATGTATTTGGCCCGTCGCGTGAGCTTCTCGACGCGCCGCCCCGTTAACCGTTCAGCAAAGTCCTTGGGTAAAGGAAAGCGCAGGTCGCCGCGCCGCGCAATCACGCGCTTCAGCCGGCGCCCTTCAAGCACGGGCACGAGCCCCTGCCGCACGGTTTCCACTTCAGGAAGTTCAGGCATGGGACGCAGTGTAGCGTGGCAGCAGGGGGAAAGAGAGACTACAGTGTCACACAAGCCATGAAAGACAGCGAACCCAAGGTCAGTTTCGGATTCCGCGAAGTGCCGGAACACGACAAGGCGCGCCTCGTTGGCGAGGTCTTCACGAGCGTCGCGGGCCGCTACGACCTGATGAACGACCTCATGTCGATGGGCATCCATCGCCTCTGGAAGGACGCGCTGATCGACTGGCTGTCTCCCACGCCGGACATGCAGCTGCTCGACGTGGCAGGCGGAACCGGCGACATCGCCTTCAGGTTCCTGGAGCGCCTCGGCGCGAGGGCCACCACGGCCCATGCCACCGTGTGCGACATCAATCCCGAAATGGTCGCCGTCGGCCAGTCACGCGCCGCCCAGCGCCACTTTGAAAAGCGCGTCTCATTCGGCTGCGGCGATGCCGAGAAGCTGCCCTTCCCGGACGCCACCTTCGACGCCTACACGATCGCCTTCGGCATCCGCAACGTCACCCACATCGACGTGGCACTGAAGGAAGCCTGGCGCGTGCTCAAGCCCAGGGGACACTTCCTCTGCCTGGAATTCTCCAAGGTCGACAACCCGCTTCTCGGCCGACTCTACGACGCATGGTCCTTCAACGTGATCCCGGTGATCGGACAGGCCGTCACGAACGACCGCTCGGCCTATGACTATCTCGTCGAGAGCATTCGCCGCTTCCCGTCGCGCGAAGCCTTCGGCGACATGATCGACGCCGCCGGCTTCCGCCGCACGAAGTGGCGCGAACTCAGCGCCGGCATCGTGACCATCCACTCCGCGTGGAAGGACTGAGATGCTGCGCATCATGTCCAGGCTTGGCCGGTTGTTCCGGAGTGCCCGCGTTCTCGCGCGCCACGACGTCCTGCCGCCGGCGGAATGGGTGGATGTCACGCCGGCGCCGTTGCGCATGGCCGCACGCCTCCTGCCACGAGACCGCAAGGCCGCAGGCGGCAGGTCCGGGGAGCGACTGGCCCGCGCCCTCACCGAACTGGGTCCCTCCTACATCAAGGCCGGACAGTTCCTCGCGACGCGACCCGACGTCATCGGCACGCAGATCGCGCAGGATCTCGCTGAACTGCAGGACCGCCTGCCACCCTTCCCCGCCGCCACCGCACGCACCATCCTTGCAGCCGAACTCGGCGAAGAGCGTGCACGCCGCCTGGGCGACATTGGCGAAGCCGTGGCCGCCGCATCGATCGCGCAGGTCCACAAAGCCTGGATTGCCCCGGAGAAGGAAGGCGCCGAGCGCCGGGCACTCGCGATAAAGGTCCTGCGACCGGGTGTCGACCAGGAATTCGCGGAAGACCTCGAAGCCTTTGCCTGGGCCGCGCACCATGTCGAGCGGTTCGATGCCGAGGCGCGCCGCCTCAAGCCAAAGGCGCTTGTCGACACGCTGGCACGCTCCGTTGTGCTCGAGATGGATTTGCGCCTCGAGGCCGCCGCGGCATCGGAGATGGCCACGAACTCGGCCGGCGACACCGATATCCGCATTCCAGCCGTTGACTGGGACTTCACGTCAAAGCGCGTCCTGGCGACGGAATGGATCGACGGAACGCCGATGCGCAACCGCGACGCGCTGCTCGCGCAGGGCCACGACCTCAAGAAGCTCGCAACCAGCCTGATCCAGGCGTTCCTGCGCCATGCACTGCGCGACGGTTTCTTCCATGCCGACATGCATCCCGGAAATCTCTTCGTCGATCGCAACGGCAAGATCGTGATCGTCGACTTCGGCATCATGGGCCGGCTCGACCACACCATGCGCCGCTTCATGGCGGACACGCTCGCAGGCTTCCTCGCCCGCGACTACAGGCGCGTCGCGGAGGTCCACCTGCAGGTGGGCTTCGTCCCCTCAAAGCACACGGTCGAGGACTTCGCACAGGCCCTGCGCGCCATTGGCGAGCCGATCTTCGGCAGGCCGGCGGCCGACATGTCCATGGCCCGCCTGCTCGCGCAGCTTTTCGAGGTCACGCGCCTGTTCGACATGCAGATGCAGCCCCAGCTCGTGATGCTCCAGAAGACGATGGTCGTCGTCGAGGGCGTCGCCAGGCAGCTCGACCCGCAGCACTCCATCTGGGAGTCGGCCCGCCCGGTGATCGAGCGCTGGATGATCGACGCCGTTGGCCCCCAGGCACGGCTCAGGGAGGCGTCGGACGGCCTCACAGCCCTGGGGCGCGCCGTGGCAGCCCTCCCGGACGCCCTGAAGAATGCCGAGCAGGTCGCCGCCTCGCTTCAGTCCGGCGGCATTCGCATCCATCCGGATTCAGCCCGCGAAATTGGCCGCGCCGGAAAAAATGGCGGAAATTGGGGTTCCGCGAGCTTCTGGATGGCACTCGCCGCGCTTGTAATTGCGGCAATCGCGATTATCTAGCCATTACAACACCTTAGTTCCGCATTTACCGGCCGCCAAAACATTTTTACATCGTAAACTGTAGAAATGATATCATGGCGCAGAAACGGTCGTGAAAAGACCTGCGAGAGGACTGCCCATTGCTTAGCGGCAAGCGGATTTTGCTCATCATCGGCGGCGGCATTGCCGCCTACAAGAGCCTTGAGCTCATTCGCCTGATCCGTCAGCGCGGCGGCCGGGTCAGGTGCATCGTGACGTCCGCAGGCCGCCAGTTCGTCACCCCCCTCTCGGTAGCCAGCCTGTCCGGCGAACGCGTCTACGAGGACCTCTTCAGCCTCACCGACGAGGCCGAAATGGGCCATATCCAGCTTTCGCGCGACGCCGACCTGCTCGTCGTCGCACCGGCAACGGCAGACCTCATCGCGAAGATCGCACAGGGACGCGCCGATGACCTCGCCTCGACGGCGCTGCTTGCCACCGACAAGCCCGTGCTGATCGCGCCGGCGATGAACGTGCGCATGTGGCAGCACGCCGCCACGCAGCGCAATGTCAGCCAGGCCTTGAAGGATGGCGTGACCTGCGTCGGGCCCAATGAAGGCGACATGGCATGCGGCGAACACGGGCCAGGTCGCATGGCCGAGCCCGCCGAGATCATCGCAGCGATCGAACGCCATTTCTCTGCCCGCGCACCGTTGCAGGGTCTCAGCGCCATTGTGACGGCAGGCCCGACGCTCGAGGCCATCGACCCCATCCGCTACATTTCCAACCGCTCCTCCGGCAAGCAGGGCTACGCCATCGCACAGGCCCTCGCGGAAGCCGGTGCGCGCACGACGCTGGTCACCGGGCCGACAGCCCTGCCCGCCCCCGCCGGCGTGACGACGCTGCACGTGGAATCCGCCGCCGAGATGCTGGCCGCCTGCGAGAAGGCGCTGCCCGCCGACATCGCCGTGTTCACCGCCGCCGTGGCCGACTGGCGTGTTGACGGCAAGGCCGGCCAGAAAATCAAGAAGGCAGCAGGCGCACCACCGCCCAGCCTCAGCCTCGTTGAAAACCCGGACATCCTGAAGACGATCTCCGCCCTGAAGAAGGGCCGCCCGCACCTTGTCATCGGCTTTGCCGCCGAGACCGAGAACGTGATCGGCCACGCAAAGGCAAAGCGCGAGCGCAAGGGCTGCGACTGGATCGTCGCGAACGACGTGTCCCCGGAACAGGGCGTGATGGGCGGCGACAGCAACACCGTCCATGTCATCACGGCCGGCGGCACGGAATCCTGGCAGAAGATGTCCAAGCACGATGTGGCGCGCCAGCTCGCGCACCGCATCGCCACGCACTTCAGGAAGGACAGGACATGACCACCCCTGTCATCATCCCCTTTGTACGCCTGGCGAACGGTGAAGGCATCAATCCGCCGTTCAGGGCAACGGCCGGTGCGGCGGGCTATGACCTTCATGCCGCCGAGGATGTAACGCTGGCGCCGGGACATTTCGCTGCGGTGGCCACCGGCTATGCACTGGCGATCCCCGACGGATACGAAGGCCAGGTGCGGCCTCGCTCTGGTCTCGCTGCCAAGCATGGTGTCACCGTATTGAACGCCCCCGGAACGGTCGACAGCGACTACCGCGGCGAGGTCAGGGTGATCCTGATCAACCACGGCGACGTACCATTCGTGATCCGGAAGAACGACCGGATCGCCCAGCTGGTCATCGCACCGGTGACGGCAACGATGTTCGAGCCTGTCAGCCATCTCCCGGAAACCGGGCGCGGCACAGGCGGATTTGGTTCAACAGGCATGCGTACGAAGGACGGAAAGTAAGCTCATGCTGAGATTGTCTCGCAAGGCCATTCTGGCACTCGAAGCCGTGGTTGACATCGCCTGCAACTCGCGGCCCGAGCCCGTGCAGTCCAAGGAAATCATGCGCCGGCAGGGCGTCCCGGACCGCTATCTCGAACAGGTCATGCAGGCCCTTGTACGCCAGGGCGTGCTGAAGGGCGTGCGCGGTCCCCGCGGCGGCTACCGCCTCGCCAAGGAGCGTCGCCGCATCACGGCCGGCGAAATCGTGCGCATCGTGGCGGAACTCGAGGTGGCGGACGAGCCCCCTTTGACGGGCGCCTCGATGATCGGCGAAAAGATCGTGCGGCCCGCCGTCGAGGAGGTCCACGCCAGCCTGCTGGCCCAGCTGGACTCGATTTCAATTGAGGATCTCTGCCAGAGGGCCGAGGCGCAGGGGCTTGCGGAACCGGCCGAACCGCGCGCAGACTTCGCCATCTAGGACTCCTGAAAGGATGCAACGCCATGACCAAAGCCACGCCCGGCCGCGGAAAGATCTACGAATCGATCACCGAGACCATCGGCAGCACGCCGCTGGTGCGCACGAAGCGCATCGCGAAGGACGCGGGGGCCAAGGCTGACATCCTGCTCAAGCTGGAATTCTTCAATCCGCTTTCAAGCGTCAAGGACCGCATCGGCGTGTCCATGATCGAGGACCTGGAGGAACAGGGCCGCATCAAGCCGGGCACCACGCTGATCGAGCCGACGTCGGGCAACACCGGCATCGCCCTCGCCTTCGTGGCGGCAGCCAAGGGCTATCCGCTGATCCTTGTCATGCCGGAGTCCATGTCGATGGAGCGTCGCAAGATGCTTCTCCTGCTCGGCGCCCGTCTTGAACTGACACCGGCAGCGCAGGGCATGCGGGGCGCCGTCGCACGCGCGCAGGAACTGGCAAAGGAAATCCCGAACTCGATCATCCCGCAGCAATTCGAGAACCCGGCAAACCCCGCCATCCACGTGCGAACGACCGCTGAGGAAATCTGGAACGACACGCAGGGCAAGGTCGATGTCGTGATCTCGGGCGTCGGCACGGGCGGAACCATCACCGGCGTCGGCCGCGCGCTGAAGCACCGCAAGCCATCGGTTCGCATGGTGGCAATCGAGCCGGAAGACAGCGCTGTCCTCTCGGGACGCCAGCCCGGCCCGCACAAGATTCAGGGCATCGGCGCCGGCTTCGTGCCCGGCATCCTCGACCGCGGTGTCATCGACGAGATCATCACGATCGGCAACGAGACCGCCTTCGCCACCGCACGCAAGGTCGCGCGCCTGGAAGGCATTCCGGTCGGTATTTCCTCCGGCGCCGCCGTTGCAGCGGCACTTGAAGTGGGTTCGCGTCCGGACATGGCGGGAAAGACAATCGTCGTGATCATCCCGTCATTCGCGGAACGTTACCTGTCGACGGCATTGTTCGACGGCCTCTAGGCCGTCGGACAGACTACTTCAGCTGTTCGTTGGGATAGACGCCCCACAGGCGGCTGCGCTCGACGTAGCCTTCATAGCCGCGCGTTGACACTTCGCACCACGCACCCTTGCAGGACACGAGCTGCGCCACGAGGCCTGGCGCAGCAAAGGCCAGCGTTTCGGCATCCGGCTTGGGATCGCTGAGCAGCGGCGCGTTCACGACACCCGTCACCAGGACGTTGCGACGACCATCAAGCATGGCGGCCTTGACCCACCCGACCGACCCGTTGACGTCGCGGATGCGGCGCCAGGAGTCATACTCGGCAATGATCTCGATCGGCGTACCCGGCTTCACATAGGTCCAGAGGATGTCCTGGTCGAGCGAGGGCCCCCGGCGGACATTGACGCGGGCGGCCTTTACCGTGACCCAGCGCGGGACCGGAAGACCGGTGGCAACGATCGGCGGGGGCACCTTGGTTGATGCGGGCGGCGTCAGCGAGGCATGTGTTTCGACCGCAGCGTGCTCGTCGGCCGCTGCCGGATGGGAATGCCCCAGGGCGAGGCCAAGCTCACCCGCCAGGAGCGCCAGACACACAAAAAGGACCCGTCGCAAAGTTACCCTCGCTGCCCGCTGGATTTGGCCCGCCGGCTATTATGGTTGGAGCGATGAATTGATGAGCAATATCAGGGTCAACGCGCTTAATTTTGGGTTATCGCGCGAAGAATTCTTTTGGGCCACTTTTGTCTATGAACGCCCGCTGTCCCCTGCTAGACAGAAACGGAAACCCCGCTCTGAACTAAAGCCATGCCGAACAAGAAACCGCTGGTCATTGTTACTCGCAAGCTGCCGGACGCCATCGAGACCCGGATGCGGGAACTTTTCGATGCCCGACTGAATGTCGATGACGTTCCCATGTCGCGCGAGCAGCTGACGGAAGCCGTCCAGACCGCCGACGTCATCGTGCCAACGGTTACCGACCGCCTCGATGCCCGCATCCTGTCCCGCGCCGGGGACAAGCTGCGCCTGATCGCCAATTTCGGCGCCGGCGTCGACAACATCGATCTTGAGTCGGCGCGCGCACGCGGCATCACCGTAACGAACACGCCGGGCGTTCTCACGGACGACACGGCCGACATCACCATGGCCCTGATCCTGGCGGTCCCGCGCCGCATTGTCGAGGGCTCCGCCGTCATCGCGAGGGGTGATTTCAAGGGCTGGTCGCCGACCTGGATGCTCGGCCAGCGCATTACCGGCAAGCGTCTCGGCATCATCGGCATGGGTCGCATCGGCCAGGCCGTGGCGCGCCGCGCCAAGGCCTTTGGCCTGCAGATCCACTATCATAATCGCAAGGCCGTCGCGAAACCGATCGAGGAAGAACTCGAGGCCACATACTGGGACAGCCTCGACCAGATGCTCGCCCGCATGGACATCGTGTCGGTCAACTGCCCGCACACGCCAGCGACATACCACCTGCTCTCGGCCCGCCGCCTGAAGCTGATGAAGCCGTCGGCCTTCATCGTCAACACGGCACGCGGCGAAGTCATCGACGAGAACGCCCTCGCCCGCATGCTCGAGGCGAATGAACTCGCAGGTGCCGGCCTCGACGTTTTCGAGCACGAGCCTGCGGTCAACCCGAAGCTGCTCAAGCTACGCAACGTCGTGCTGCTGCCCCACATGGGATCGGCCACGATGGAAGGCCGCATCGACATGGGCGAGAAGGTCATCATCAACATCAAGACCTTTGCCGACGGTCACAAGCCGCCAGATCGCGTCCTCGCGGCAATGCTGTGAAGCCACGTCCCGTCATTCGCGTGAACCCGCGCCAGGCGGCGCGGCTGAAGGGTGGCTCGCCGTGGGTCTACTCCAACGAAATCACGATGGATCGCAACGCGAAGCTGCTGGCACCCGGCAGCCTCGTGAATGTCATCGGTGAACAGGGCAATCATTTCGGGACGGCCTATTTCAATCCCCACAGCCTGATCGCCGCACGCATCCTGTCGCCGCGCGCCGACGAAACCATCGGTGCCGATTTCTTCGCCGCAAGGTTCGAAGCCGCGCGCGCCTTGCGCGACCGCCTTGTCGGCGCTCCGTTCTATCGCCTGGTCCACGCCGATGCGGACGGCTGCCCGGGCCTCGTCATCGACCGCTTTGACGATGTCTATGTCGCCCAGTCGGGCACGGCAGGCATGGATGCGCTCGAAGCTGAATGGCTACAGGCCCTCGTCTCGACCTTCCGTCCCCGGGCGGTCTTCATCAAGAACGATGCACCCTCGCGTGCCCATGAAGGCCTGAAGGAACAGGTGCGCTGTGCGCACGGCGACGAAACCGCGACCGCCATCGTCGAGGAAAACGGCGTCCGGCATGAGTTCTCTCCGCTCGCAGGCCAGAAAACGGGTTGGTACTTCGACCAGCGCGACAATCGAGAGTTTCTGGTTCGCCTCGTGAAGGACCGCAGCCTGCTCGACGCGTTTTCCTACACCGGCGCACTCGCCCTTGCCGCGTCACGCCACGGCGCACGCAACGTCCTCATGCTTGACGCTTCGCAGGCCGCGCTCGACCAGGCCGTCGAAACGGCTCGCCACAACGGACTTGATGGCAGCATCGAGGCACGGCGCTGCGATGCCATGCTCGAACTCGAGGAAATGGGCCCCGCGGGGGAGCTCTTCGACGTGGTCTCCTGCGATCCGCCGCCCTTTGTGCGCGCCCGCAAGGATCTCGAATCCGGCGCGCGCGGCTATCGCAAGCTCGCACGCCTGTGCGCCAATCTGGTAGCGCCCGGCGGGCTTCTGTGCATCGCATCCTGCAGCCACGCCATCTCCGCCGAGCGCTTCCAGCAGGAGTGCGCGATTGGTATCGCAAGGGCTTCGCGCACGGGGCGCATCATCCGCAGCAGCGGCGCCGCACCGGACCATCCGATTCATCCTATGCTTCCGGAAACGGCCTATCTAAAATCGCTGGTCTATCACCTGGATTGATCTTGCCATGTCCGTGCGTTTGCTTGCGGTCTTCGCCATGGCGGCTTCACTGGCTGCCTGCGCATCCATCGACGGTCCCGACGAAATCGCGCCACGTCCGCGCGTTACCGAACCCGTCTCGGCCCCCAGCGTCACCGAGGGCATCGAGCAGTACATGCAGCAGCGCGCACGCGTTGAAAGCGTGGGCTTCCGCCTGAGACGCGCCGCGGAACCCGATTGCAGGAAGCTGAACCGGACCCGCAATGACCTGGGGATCGTGGTCTGGTCACTGGCCAGCTTCCCGAATGCAGATGACCAGGCGCGACTGCGTGGCGCCTATGGGCTCGACAACAGCGTGACGGTCGCCATCGCCATCGAGGGCGCGCCGGCACGCAAGGCCGGACTGAGCAACGGCGACGTGATTACCCATGTGAACGGCGAAGTCCTGCCCGTGGGCACGGGCGCAACGGACCGCTTCATCGCTCGTTCGAATGCCGCTGCCCGCGCGGGCGCAGTCACGTTGCGTCTCAAGGGTGGACGCGAGATTTCCATCCCGCCCGACGCGGTGTGCGACTATCCAGCCCTGCTCGTGCGCAGCCCCGACACGAACGCGGCAGCCGACGGCACATCATTCGCCATAACGACCGGCCTCTACGACGTCACGCGCTCGGATGACGAACTGGCCGTGATCCTCGGCCACGAACTCGCGCACAACGTTCTCGGCCACCTTGCAGCAGGCACAACCGCCGCAGGCAGCAGCACGACGGGCCGCCTGCTCGAGGCCTTCACCCGCTCGTCCATCTCCGCAGCGCTCTCGTCAGCCGCCACGCCCGCGCACGACCCCAAAAAGGAAATCGAAGCCGACCGCTTCGGCCTTCAGCTGATGGTCCGCGCCGGATTTGACATCACCGCCGCCGACACCATGTGGACCCGCCTCAACCGCAACGGCAGCGCCACTCTCATCTCCCGAACCCACCCCACCGGCACCGACCGCCAGGCCGCCCTGCGAAAGGCGATCGAGGAACTGAAGGGCCGCTGACCCGCCGGGAGCGCGGGCATCCTGCCCGCCCCATGCCGGTCTGCCACAATGGAGAATGGATCACTCATGGACGTTACCGCCGTGATCGACATGGCAATGTGGAGCGCCGCATTCATCGGTGCTGGCGTGGCCGCACTGCGTTGGATCGGCGAGTTGCTTGGCGGCATAGACGCCCTGAGCAGCATCCCCGGGGTGGAAGATCCAAGACAACTTGGGCAGTTTCTGGATGGCTTCCTCGTCGTGCTTGCCGCGCTACTCACCGGCGTCTGCGCCTACCAGCTGGTGACCCAACAAGCCGCAGCGATGGAAAACCTCTTGTTCTGGTTTGCCGCGGCAACAGCCATTCTGTGCGGGATCTCAGGCATGATCCTGCTACGCGCCA
>CAZYFM010000006.1:7187-64407 GCA_964646885.1 uncultured Flavobacteriaceae bacterium | reverse complement strand
GTCGCCGAGGTCCTTGATCGCGCCCATGCCCAGAAGATCGTTGCCATCCCACGCAGTGAAGAAGCTGATCTCCGGAATCTTCAGGCCACTGAGGTCCAGCACGAAACAGGTCCCGGGCGGCGAGGAGGCATGCATGCCTTCCACGTGCAGCCGCAGCAGGGCCTGGACCTTCTCGTTGTCAAAGTCGCCGGGACGGATTTCCATGTCGCTCTCCTCGGCGCGAGGGATAGCCGAGCCGGCGTGCCCGCGGAATGTGTGAAATTGCCCGGCTAACTTGCATCCGTGCCCGATTGTCAGTCAAAGGGCTTGAAGTAATCCCGGATCGACTGGCCGAAAGTCTGGACGGCATTGTTCGCGTCCTCGTTTCCGGCATTCGCGACAAACAGCACGATCAGGTTCTTCTTCGGCATGATGCGGATGTCGGCGATCCAGTAACCATTGCTGCCGGTATGCGTGATCAGCAGCGGGACACCATCCGGGCCAGGCTTGACGCCCCATCCAAGCGCATAGGGGCCCGTGACGGGCGTGTGCAGCAGTTTATAGGACTCAGGCCTCAGCAGCTTGCCCCTGCCGCGAACACCATCGAGCTGGTCCTGCGCGAACAGCATCCAGTCATGGAGCGTGATGTTGATGGATCCGGCCGGCGCGATGGCGACCGGATTGTCAGCCGCCGGATCCGCCGGGTCGAGGGCCACCAGCCCCTGTGCCGTTTCCTTGTGGCCGTGCGGTTGATCAACGGTCTTCGTCGTTCCCGGCAGACCGAAACCGGCATTGTTCATGCCAAGCCGATCGAAGATCCGGGAGCGCACGAGGTCTTCCCAGCGTGTGCCCGTTCGGGATTCGACGATGGCGCCGGCAATGATGTAGCCAAGGTTCGAATAGGAAAACTCGCCCATGGGCGACGCGGGCGGCAGGGCCAGGTAATGCTCGGCCGCGGCCATCCGCTGGCGCACGGGATCGGCTGAGCCGGAAATGGCAGACAGGAACTCCGGAAGGTCCTTGTCATCCGTCAGCGTCGGTAGCCCCGACGCATGGCTCAGCAACTGCATGATCGTGACGTTGCGATAGGCAGGGTTCATGCGCGCTGCAAGCTGGGGCAGGGCCTCCGCGAGTGTTTCCTCGAGCCTGAGCTTTCCCTGTTCCGACAGGGACACGATGAGCGTAGCCGTGAACGCCTTTGTATCCGATCCGATGTGCCAGCGATCATCCCAGCCTATGCGCGCCGTTTGCCCCAGCGCGCGCACGCCTGCGGCCGCGTGGGCAACGAACTTTCCGTCACGATGGACGAGGGCGGCGGCGCCCGGAAGATGATGCTGCTGAAGCGTTGCTTCGACGATCTGCGCGAGCTTGTCGCCGTCGGGATCGGGCGCACAGCCGCAGGATTTCGGTGTCAGGTAGGCGATCGCCGCAATGAAAACGGCACTCGCCACGATCAGGAAGTTTCTCAAGTCCCCAGCTCCCGGGTGTCAGGCGTCCAGCTGGAAGCTAGCACGTCCACACGGCCGGAGGAAAATCACGCAGCCCGCGACACCGACGCCAGGGCGTCGGCCAGCTTGGCGGGCTGGGAGAGAAAGGGTGAATGGTCGCTGTCCAGCGTCACCACCGTCGAGCACGGCAACGCAGACTGCATGGCCCGCTGCAATTCGATCGGAATGGCGCGATCCTGCAGGCACTCGACATAGGCGCGTTCCACGCGCCCGTAGCCCGTGTCGCTGAGGTTGAGCGGCGTCATGAAGCTCATCATCGGCTCCGGACGCAGTTGCTCGGCGGCACGCGCCTGAAGTTCGGGCGGCGTCGTGTTGTAGAAAAGTTCGGCGACACGCTCGGTCGGGATGACGGACGAGATGCCATCCGGCTGCATCACCATGGCGTCCCGGGCGACATCGCGGGCCGCATCGAGGAACAGCATGTCCGTCAGCGTCTTGCCACCAGGAACGAGGAACGCAGCAAGATAGACAAGGCGCAGGATGCGGTCGGGGACACGTTCGGCCACTTCGCTGATGACCACGCCACCCCGGCTGTGGCCGACAAGAACGACCGGCTCGTCACAGGCCCGGATGATGTTGGCAATGTGGTCCGCCCACCCGGCGAGTGTCAGGCCCTGCAGGGGTGTCGTGTCCGTTCCCAGTCCCGGAAGGTCTGGCGCAACCACGCGGTGATCGCGTGCCTTGAGTTCCCGAATGACCTGGTCCCAGCACCAGCCACCATGCCATGCGCCATGGACGAGAACGAACGTCGTCATGTAGGACCCTTGTTGTTACCGCCCGGGCCATCCCTCCCTGTCGAGTGTTTCGGCGAGGTGCCTGATGTCGTCGAGATCGACATAGAGCTGGGCCGAAACACGCAGGAGAAGCTTGCCCTGGTAGGCGGAGGCTGCAATCTGGATCCTGTTCTTATCCCAGAACCCGTTGATTAACAGTTGAGCGTCCTCCGGAATCACAGGCCGCCGCTGCGGCAGGTGATAGGCCCGCATGGCCGCAAACATGGAATCTGGTGCAATCGGTGTTGCCCCAATTCGGGACAGGGGTTCGATGCCGGCACGCGAAAGTGACGTGAGCCACTCCCTGACGGCCGAGGCGCCATGCTGCTCCAGGAAATCCTGGGCCGGGGACAGGGTAAGGAAGGCCGTCACGTCCCGTGTCCCCACATAGTCGAAACACAGCGGGAAGGGGTCGTTGTAGTAGTGGCTGACCGACAGCGGGCGCAGCGGAAGATCCGTCGGATTGCGTGCGTGCAGGAAGGCCGAGCCCTTGGGCGCATAGAACCACTTGTGCGCCGTTGCCGTGTACCAGTCTGCGCCGATCGCATCGAGGTCAAGCGCCAGCTGTCCCAGCGCGTGGGCCCCATCGATCATGACTTTCACGCCCTTGGCCTGGAGGGCCCGGGTGATCTCGGCGACGGGAAAGACAAGCGCCGGCGCAGAAGCGATGTGGTCGATGATGGCGAGCCTGGTGCGGGACGTTGCAGCATCCGCAATCCGTCCCGCCACGTCGTTGGACGTCATCGGAATGGGAAGGTTCGCCATCACCATCCGGGCGCCGGTCGCCCGGCATTTCTCTTCGACCGACAGGCGCACCGCGTTGTAGACGCAATCCAGCACGAGGATCTCGTCATCCGGCTTCAGCGGGAACGCCTTGAGCACGGTATTGACCGCCTCGGTCGGATTGCTGACGAAGGCGAGCCGGTCGCCCGTCGTGCCGATGAACGCCGCGAGCTTCTTCGCGCCCTGGCGCAGCATGTTGTCCGGATTGAGGGGGGACACGGTGCGACGGAAGAACTGGTCGGGCTGGCGCTCCATCGTTTCGCGCCATGCCGATTGGGCGGCCAGCACGCTCTTCGGACAGGCGCCGAAAGAGCCGTGATTGAGAAAGGTCCCGTCCGGCTCGAGGTGCCAGAGGGGACGAAGATGTCTGCCGAATGTGCTCATGGTGCACGAGGCTTAGCGCGTGCCCCGTGCCGGCGGAAGTCGTCCCTAGGCCGCGGGGCGTGTTTTTTCCTGCGCGATCCATTCATCGACGAGGCGCTCAAGCACGGTCAGGGGCACCGCGCCGTTTTCGAGGATCACGCGGTGGAAGTCCTTCAGGTTGAAGCGCTCGCCCAGGGCCTGACGCGCCTTTTCGCGAAGGGCCAGGATCTTCAGTTGCCCGACCTTGTACGCACAGGCCTGCCCGGGCAGGGCCATGTAGCGTTCGACTTCCGTCGTGACGTCGCCAACGGTCATGCCTGTGACGCCCACCATGTAGTCGATCGCCTGCTGGCGGGACCATCCCTTCGCATGGATACCCGTATCCACGACGAGGCGGGCGGCGCGGAAGATCTCGGCCTGGAGGCGCCCAAGGTCCCCCAGGGGGTCATCCTTGTACATGCCCATTTCCTTGGCGAGGAGCTCGGCATAGAGCGCCCAGCCTTCGGCATACGAAGTGAACAGCGTCTGCTGCCGGATGAACGGCAGGTCCTTGAGGTTCTGCGCCACGGCAATCTGGAAATGGTGACCGGGAATGCCCTCGTGGTAGGCAAGCGTCTTCATTCCCCACTTGGGCATCGCAGTCGTGTCGCGCAGGTTCGCGTAGAACACGCCGGGGCGTGACCCATCCATGGCTGCCGGATTGTAGTAGGCGCCCGCGCTGCCTTTTTCCGACGTCGGCGGAACGCGCCGGACTTCGAGTTTCGTCGAGGGGATCGTCGCAAAGTACTTGGGAGTTTCGGCCAGCACCTCTTTCAGGATCCGGTCATACGCCGCCAGCATCTCCGCGCGTCCCGCATCCGTGTTTGGATAGAGGTGCTGCGGATCCTCGCCCAGCTGCTTGGCCCGCTGCGCAGCGGTCCCCTGCGTGAGGCCGCGCGCAACGAGGATCTGGTCCATCTCCTTCGTGATGCGTGCCACCTCATCAAGGCCCAACTGGTGGATCTGGTCGGCGGAGTAGTCCGTGGTGGTGTTCTGTCGAAGCGCGAAGGCATAGTAGGTCTTGCCGCCCGGCAGCCGGTCGACGCCGTCAGACTGGGTCAGCGAAGCGGGGCGCATGGACTCAAGCGCAGCTGTCATGCGCGCATAGGCAGGATAGACCTGCGTCTCGACGATACTGGCCGTATCTGCGAGGAGTTTCGCCTTGAGGGCCGCATCGATGTCCGCGGCGCCAGAGGCACCGATCTTCTCGGCCAGGACCTGGACAAGCGGATGCTCTGCTGGCTTTGGCGCGACGGTGTCCCTGATGACCGTCAGCGACTTGTCGAGCAGGGACACGGGCAGAACGACACCCAGCTTGTACTGTCGTTGCGCTTCCGCAGTGACCTTGTCGAGGCGCTGGGCAATGAGGCCGACGCGCTTGACATAGTTCTCGGCAGTCAGCCGGTTCTTGATCGTGTGCGACTGGAGCATGAAGTTGATGATGCCGACCTGCTCGCCGAACATCGGGCTGATGGCATAAAGACCGCCAGACGTCGTCCAGGCAAAGTTTCGGTCGGTCAGCGCGCTTGAGTACTGGAACTCCAGGATGTCATACGTGATCTGGTCCTGCAGACCCAGCGATGCGCGATCAAAGCGCCGCAGTTCGGCCAGATTGCGTTCGGCCACCGCCAGCAACCGGTCGCGCTCAGCAGGCCCATAGTCCGAAAGCGTGCCGGAGTGATAGTCGAGGAACGTGCCGTCGACGAAGCCGATCGACGTCAGGAGTTCAGGTGAATCCAGCAGGAAGAAGATGGCCTGCCGATCGGCGAGCTGTGTCAGCGTGAAGGGCGTGCCCCAGATGAGACGGTATCCCGCATACCCGCCGACAACGGTGGCAATCAGCAGCAGCCATCGCAGGCCGCGCAGTATCGTTCTGAACATTGATGGCTCCCCTCATCCCAGGACGGAGGAAGCATAGGTCAGATGGGAAAATCCGGTCCAGCACCCGCCCGATCAACACTTCGTACCCTGCTCACACTTCTGCCGGTTGTGAGCGCGACACGCCATGAACGGACTTGGTTGTGCGGCGCTAGAACTTCTGAGGTGTGGCAGCAAAGATCTCGATGACCGGATCGCCGGCAGCAAGGGATCTGGCGGTCGTCACGAAGTCAATCGATCCCTTCACGCGGAAGTGGGCCGCCAGCGCCGCCGCATCCGACCATTTCTCGACAAAGACAAGCTTGAGCGGGTTCTCGTGGTCGATGTGTACCGCATGCGCGAGGCATCCCTGTTCCAGGCGCGAGCGATCGACGTGCTCCTGGCTCGCCTTGAGAAGGGCAGGCAGCGTATCCGGTTTGGCAACGATGCTGCCCAGGACGATGATCATGACGTTTCCTCACCAGCTCCATGCCGGAATTGCTGCAAGTGTGGCGCGGTGGTAGCGTGGAGGCAATGCCCGTGTCCCCAGCCAAGGTCCGCAAGCTCGCCCTCGCGCTTCCCGGCGCCAGCGAAGTCCCGCACTTCGACCGCGCAGCCTTCCGAACGTCGCGCCGCATCTTCGCGACGATGTCCGCCGACGGCGCCAGCGTGAACTTCATGTTCGACCCGGAGCAGCAGGAATTCTGGTGCGAAAACGAGCCGGCGGCCTTCGCGCCGGTTCCTGGTGGCTGGGGCAGGATGGGAGCCACCACCTGCCTCCTGCCCAGCGTTGACGAAGCCGCTTTCAGGAGCGCCCTGAACGCAGCCCACGCACGCGCAATGGAACCGCCAAAAAAGAAACCCCGCAAGCGCTAGTGCGCCAGCCGCCCGTTCGCCGCTTGCCACCAGCAATGTGCCAGTGCTGGAAGTGATCAATCCCGATCCGGCGCACCCAGCGGAAAGAATGCGCGGAAGGGACGTGCCTCCTCCACGGCGCGCGCAAACGATGGCCGCGCCAGCAAGCGCGTGCGATAGGCCCGCAGCTTCGGATACGTCTCCGGGATCCGGTAGGTCCAGTCCGCATAGAACAGCGATGGCGCCGCCGCGCAGTCTGCCAGGGTGAAACTGTCTCCCGCTGCCCAGGTCTTCCCGGCGAGATGCTGCTCCAGCCACGCATAGGCACGCTCCAGCCGCTCGGTGGCAATCGCGACACCCTTGTGCTTGTCCATCGGAATGACCTGCAAGGCGCCGTTCACGGCAAACTGCATCGGGTCCATGACATGCAGGTCGAAGAAGCGGTCCAGGAACCGGATCTCAAGCGCGTCCATCGGGTCCGTCGGCAGAAGACGCACCGGCCCGGGATGGGCGAGCTGCAGGTATTCGATGATAACGCTGGACTCCACGACGTTCCGCTCGCCGTCGACCAGGAGAGGAAACTTGCGAAGGGGCCAGCGCGTGACCCAGTCAGCCGCATTCTCCGGTTGATCCGGCGCGATGCAGCGGAACTCGAATGGCGTCGCATTCTCGTAGAGCGCGATCAGCACTTTCTGCGTATAGGAGGAAAACGGGTGTCCGTAGAGCGCAAGCGACATGACAAACCTCCAATCGGCGGCGCGCGATCATCGCGGACCGCCGGGAGGCAAGCCTAGCCCATCAGCCGATGGGGACCAAAGGCGCGCATGAAGACATCCGCACAGAAGCGGGCCCGACGCTCCATCTCAGCCGGCGTCATCTCGGTCCAGAGGCCCAGAAGGCCGCGTGTCTCGATCTGACCGGCGACGAGGGACAGGAAGTGCTCGGCTGCCATCTGCGGATCACCACCCGTGTCGAGGCGGCCGAGCCGCTCCTCGCGTGCCATCCACTGGGACAGGGCATCGACCATCTGCTTCGGTCCGGCCTCGTAATAGGCCCGGCCGATGTCGGGGAACTGCTGGCTCGCACCGATCATCATGCGGTAGTAGCCGATCTCGTGCTCGCCGCAGGCGTGCTGGTAGTACTGCCGGGCGATGTCCGCGAGCATGTCGCGGGGGTGGCGTTCGAGGGCGGAGGCGTTCAGGGGCGCACGCATCACCGCGGCCCGGTCTGCAATCATGGCCTTGAACAGGTCCTCCTTGCTGCCGAACTGGTTGTAAAGCGTTTGCTTGGACACGTTCGCAGCCGTTGCGATCACGTCCATCGATACGTCGTAGCCATGCGTCCGGAACATCTCCGCGGCCGCTTCAAGAATGCGCGCCCTGGCGGAAAGAAGCTGGGACGGTGTGAGCTGCACTGCAGCTGAAGAATGACGGCTCATCGCAACCAATCACCTTTTCTCGTTGTGGTTCCCCCGGCCCGGCGAACCACAAGTGATTCGCCAGTCAAACGTATGCTGGCGAATCACTGCTTGACTGAGAAGTCCAATTCAGGCGGGTGTTAACAAAATGTAAATCGCCCGAATGCGAGGATTTTCGCGGATTGGCGACGGGTCCAGTGATTCACAAGCGATTCACGGGGCCACCAAAGGCGCGCATGAACAGGTCCACGCAGAAGGCCGCCCGCTCTTCCGCATTGACGGCCGCCAGCTGGGCTTCGAGTCCAAGCATCCCCTTGAGCTGCGTGTAGCCGAACAGCAGGGACAGGAAGTGTTCCGCTGCCAGCGCCGCGTTTGGCGTGGACAGGCGACCGGCCTGTTCCTGTCGCCGGACCCAGTCCGTCAGCAGTTCGAGGGTGCGCCGGGGACCGACCTCGAAGAAGTCGGCGCCGATCTCGGGGAAGCGCTGGCTGGCCGAGACGATGGTACGCATGAAGCCCGCGCCGCGGGCGGAGAGGGCGAGCGCGTGGTACTGCCGGGCAAAGTCGAGCAGCACGGCGCGCGGATCCCTGTCCCCGCCGGCTTCAAGCAGCGGCGCGCGCAAGGCTTCCGATCGCAGCGAGATGATGGACTTGAACAGCTCTTCCTTCGAGCCGAAGTGATTGTAGAGCGACTGTTTGGATACGCCGGCCGCCTGTGCAATGGCCTCCATCGAAACGTCGTAGCCGTTCTCGCGGAACAGGTCAGCGGCGCCTTCGATGATGCGCTCGCGCACCGATGGCGTGGGAGAAGAACCAGCTGTGGCGGCGGTGGGGCGTGCCATGGATCAGGGCTCCTCGATGACATCGACATTGATGGGGCGTGACAGCAGCGGCGTGGCCAGCAACGTGACGACATAGATCGCAGCCACGATGAGGAAGCAATCCGCGAACGCAAGCACCATGGCTTCGCGCTTGACGAATTGGGTCATGGTTCGCAATGCAGCCAGGTCGCTGTCACCCGGGATCTGTGCACCGTAGCGAAGGGAGAGGCCCGCAAGCCAGTTTTCGGCAACGGCACGTCCTGCGCTGACGTGTTCGCCCAGCCGCTGGTAGTGGAACGCGATGCGCTCGCTGAGCTGGGTGTTCAGAACGGCAAGGCCCAGCGCACCACCCAGATTCCGCAGGAGATTGTAGAGGCCGGAAGCATCCTTGAGCGTGGCGTGGTCGAGCTTGCCAAGGGCAATCACGTTTGCAGGGATCATGCAGAACATCAGCCCCGACCCGCGCAGCATCTGTGGGACCAGAAGCTCGTCGAAGCCCCACTCGGCCGTAAGCTGCGCGAACTGGAAGCAGGAGAGCGCCATGAGCACGATGCCGGTCACCAGCACATAGCGGGGATCCCACCGGCGTGAAAGCAAGCCGGCAATCGGCGCGCTGATGAACTGGAAAATGCCGGTCACGAAGACGATTTCGCCGATCTCGAGGCTGGTGTAACCGCGCACGCGGGCCAGAAACACCGGCATCAGGTAGACGATGCCGTAAAGCCCGATGCCAAGCACAAGGCCGAATGCCGCTCCCAGCGTGAAGTTCCGGTCCTTGAACACCCTCAGGTTCACGATGGGATTGCGCGCGCTCAGGACGCGCATGAAAAACGCCACCCCGGCCACGACGCCGAGGAACGCGAAGTTGCGGATGGAAGCATCCTCGAACCAGTCCTTCCGGGAGCCTTCCTCAAGCACATATTCTGTGGAACCGAGGAATGTCGCCATCAGCACGAGGCCAAGGATGTCGATGCCGTCGAGCAGGCTCCAGTCAGGCTTGTCGACATCCACGATGGCCCAGACGACGACCGAGATGATGATCCCGATGGGCAGGTTGATCAGGAACAGCCAGTGCCAGGAGAAGGCGCTCGTCAGGATGCCGCCCAGTGTGGGCCCCACTGTGGGTGCCAGAGTGGCGATCAGGCCGACGATCACACTCACGCCGGAAGCACGACCCTGGCCAAACATCATGTAGGAGCCAGCGACGACGGTCGGGATCATCGCCCCGCCAAGAAACCCCTGAAGCGCCCGGAAGATGATCATCTGCTCGATCGAGGTCGACAGCGCACAGGCGAGGCTCATGACCGTGAACGAAGCGGCAGAAAGCACGAACAGGAGGCGCGTGGACAGGAGGCGGGACAGGAAACCCGACAGCGGGATCATCACGACTTCTGCGATCAGGTAGGAGGTCTGGACCCAGCTGATCTCTTCGGCGGATGCGGAAAGTCCCGCCTGGATCTGTGTCAGCGAGGCCGACACGATCTGGATGTCCAGGATTGCCATGAACATGCCAAAAGCCATGGCGATGAAGCCAATCAGAGCCTTCGCGGTAATGGGGGGCAGCTGCGCTTGCGCAGTTGCGTCCACGCTGGTCACGGCTGCACGGCCTTCGCGGTTTGCCGGAGGTCGATGGTGACGCCGACGGACATGCCCGCCTTGAGGAGGGCCAGCTTCGCGGCCGGTCCTTCCAGGCGGATCCGGACCGGGATGCGTTGCACGACCTTGGTGAAGTTTCCGGACGCATTCTCCGGCGGCAGCAGGCTGAAAAGCGACCCGCTGGCAGGTGCCATGCTTTCGATCGTGCCGGCATAGCTTTCATTGGCCAGCGCATCCACGCTGATCTCTGCGTGCTGGCCTACGGCCATTCCTTCAAGCTGGGTTTCCTTGAAGTTGGCGACAACATAGACATCGGGCAGGGGGACGACGGCCATCAATTGCAATCCCGCCCGAACGTACTGGCCCTTCTGCGCCGTCCTGTTTCCGACGATCCCGTCGAACGGCGCGCGGATCGTGGCGTTCTCGAGGTCTGCGCGTGCCAGTGCGAGTTGCGCTTCAGCCTGCTTCAGGTCTGCCTCGGCCTGCTTCATCCCGCTCGCGAGCACTGCGACCTGGTCCTGTTCGGCCTGAACGGCGGCAGCAGCCCGAGCGACGGTCGCGTCAAGGCGCGAAATGTCGGCCTGGGCGACCTCGAACTTCTGTCGGCTGACGACGCCTTTTCCTGAAAGGGTCTCATAGCGCCGCGCATCAATGCGGGCGCGTTCCGCTTCCGCACGCGCGCTGAGCAGCGAGGCCCTGGCCTGTTCGATCACCGCCTGCTGCAGCTTGAGTTTCGCCTGCATGTTCGTGATGGCAGCCTTGCGGGAGTCCACGGCTGCCGCCGCCTGGTCCACTTTCGGCTTGATGTCCGATGTATCCAGTTCGACCAGGACGTCTCCCGCCTTGACCGTCTGGTTGTCCGTCACCCGGATGGCTGCGACATATCCCGGCAGTTTCGTGACGATCGCGGCGATGTCCGCTTGCACATAGGCGTCTTCGGTAGAGACCTGGAACCGCCAGACCATCAGCCACATGGCTGCCGTGTACAGGATGGCGCCAGCTGCAACGGCGCCAAGAACCGGAAGAACATACTTGCGCATGACGCATCGCCTTTGGACTTTTCAGTCCATCGGTATAGACCCACCAGTCCAAACGGGGCAATAACTTTGGACTGCCCGGTCCAAATCAGGGTTAAATATCTGCTTCAGCTGAGGTTTTTCAGGGTTTTCTGGACCGCTTCAAGCAGCGTTTCGGTGGGTTCGATGCCCACGGACAGCCGGACAAAACCCGGCGGGACCGCGTCTCCCCAGCGGTCGCGTCGCTCGGCGCAGGTCCTGACGCCGCCGAAACTGGTCGAGGGTTGGACCATGGAGCACTCCCTGATGAAGCGCTCTGCCGAAGCGCCGTCTTTCAGCGTCAAAGTCATCATCGAGCCATACCGGCTCATCTGGCGCTGTGCGATGGCATGTCCCGGATGGGAAGCGAGCCCGGGATATCGCAGATCCAGCAGGGCCGGATGTCCTTCAAGCGCAGCGGCAAGGCGCTGCGCGGAGTGGCACATGCGTTCCAATCGGACCTCCAGCGTCTCAAGGCCACGATAGACCTGCCAGGCTTCGAAAGGCCCCGGCGTAGCCCCTGCAAAACGGCGCCACGCTCTCAACTCGTTGCAGAAGCCCGGATCGCGCGACGACACGTGGCCAAGCAGGGCATCGGAATGCCCGTTGATCGCCTTGGTATCGGCGTTGACAATCGCATCGGCTCCCAGGTCAAGCGGTCGCTGCCCCAACGGCGTCATTGTCGTGTTGTCCGCGATGACGAAGGCGCCCGCCTTCTTGGCTTCGGCCGCAGCGGCGGCAAGGTCGCAGACATCAAGGCCGGGATTGGAGGGTGTCTCGACAAACACGACGTCGAAACCCGCAAAACCGCCGTCGAGGAAATGGGCCGTGGGCCTCGTTTCCATGCGGAAACCCATGCCCGCGAGTTGCTTCTCGATCAGGGCGCGCGTCGTGTAGTAGCCGTCCGATGGCAGCAGGAGCCGCGCACCGGCCTTCGTGCAACTCATCAGCGCGGCGCAGATCGCGGCCATGCCCGAAGGGAAGATGACAGTCTCGGCACCCTCAAGAAGGGACAGCGCCTCCTCGAGGGCCTCCCACGTCGGATTGTGGAAGCGGCCATACTGGTAGCGGGCATCGGATGGTGTCCCCGGCAAGTGAAAGACGGCCGTCGGAACGATGGGAGGAATGACGCTGTCGCCGGGGGCGAGATGGTTCCCGTAATGGTGGAGAAGGCGTGCAAAGAGGGTGTTGTCGGAAATTTTGCTCATGCACCCAGACTAGACCGCACCAGCCCGGACGTGAAGAAGGCTAGATGTTGCCCATCTTCTTCCGCGGATCGTAGGGGTGAGCGGCTTCCCATCGCTTGACGATGTCGCTGAGGTTCTGGTCGGTCTCTTCCGGCAGCACGATCTGCAGCGTCACCAGCTGGTCGCCGGCGGCGTGAACCGAATGGGCGGGCACGCCTTTGCCCTTGAGGCGAAGGACTTGCCCGGAGCTGGATCCCGCCGGAATGCTCATCGACACCGGCCCTTGCAGCGTGGGCACGCTGATCTTCGCGCCGTGCAGCGCTTCGCCCAGCGTGATCGGCAGGTTCAGGAGGATGTCGTGGCCTTCCCTGCGGAAATAGGGATGCGGCTCGATGTTGATGGTGATGAATGCGTCGCCCGATTCATCATGCGCGTAGGCAGGTTCGCCGTGTCCCCTCAGGCGGACGGACTGGCCATCCTTGATCCCGATGGGGATGCGGACATCGAAGCGCTTCCCGTCCGGCAGCTTCACCCGGCGGGTGCCGCCAAGCATTGCTTCCTCGAACGTGATCTGCAGTTCGAAGTGGCTGTCCACGCCCTTGCCGGGCGCGGGGCGCGCTTGCGGCCCGTTCCTGTCCCCGAAAAATTCGGAGAACAGGTCTTCGACGCGATTGTCGTTCCTTTGGGCGCCGCCGCCTTTGCCGGCACCAAACGCGCGCTCGAATGCGCTCCGGAATGCCGTGCTGGCCGCTTCCCCATGATGCGCCTGGTTCTGCGCTTGCGGGCGCACCGGAGGCTCCTCGAAAGCGGCGCCGCCGAGATCAAAGACGGGCTCGGCTTCCGGTTCCGGCTCGGGGCGCGGCGTGTATCCCGGGCGAGGATTTCCGTGCGCATCGATTTCGCCACGGTCATAGGCCCGACGCTTCTTGGCATCGCCCAGGATTTCGTATGCGATGGAGAGGTCCTTGAAACGGCGCCCCTTGTCCGACGCACCCTCGGGCGTGTCCGGATGAAACCGCTTCGCGAGCGTTCGAAAGGCCTGCTTGACCTCGTCTTCGCCCGCGTTCCTCGGCAGTCCCAGAACTGAATAGGGATCGTACATGCGCTGCGCCGTTCATGCGTTTTCCGGGCTGCCCGGCCCGGCAACCGTCTTTTACACGAAGAGCCGTTTCGGCGCACGCATTAGTGCACGCCGTTCCGAATTGCAGAACATTAAACTATTTCAATAAGTTAATTGGGTTTCTTCGCTTTGTTGATGGGTTCCCGAACGAGGGACTCGCCGATCGCCCGCTCTGCCGGCGCGAGTTTCGCGGAGATTCGCGCCAGTTCCGCGATGGCAAGAGGGTGTCCTTGCGCCACCGCATGCCGAAGCCAGCGATAGGCTTCAATCGCGTCCTGCGACGTTCCTTCGCCTCTTTCGTACATCAGGCCAACTCTGAGTTGTGCGTCCGAAACCCCGCGAACCGCGAGGCCATGCCAGATGGAAAGGGCTGCCGTCTTGTCGTTCTTTCCATACGCCGTCACGCCCGCATATACGGCAGTCAGGTCGGCTTGCGCCATTTTGGACATCACATCCGGCGGGATCGGATCGCCCGGAGACATGCCCTTGGCCGCAGGCTGAGGCGTGATCGGCTTCGGCGCTGACGACGTATTGCCGACGAGGCGATCAAGCAGGTTGGGCTGGCCGCCGTCCTGATGCGCGGCGTCTGCATTCTCCGGCGCGGGTGGTGGCACGACCTCGCCAAACTCGTTCAGCGTCACCCCCATCGATTTGAGCTTCGCCTGGGCGGGCGCATATCCGTTGCGGGCGGCGCGCTCGAGAAGCGCACGCGCGCGCTGGGGATCGCGGGGAATGCCGTTGCCGGCTTCATACATTTCCGCAAGCTTCCACTGGGCAAGCGAAAGTCCCGCCGTTGCCGCGCGTGCATACCACGCCGCGGCAGCCTCGGCGTTCTTGTCCACGCCCTCACCGGAAAGGTACATGTCACCGACATTCGCCATGGCCGTGACAAGTCCTTTCTCGGCCGCGTCCATGTAGAGCTTGAACGCGCGCTTCGCGTCCTTCGGGACACCCTTTCCCTGGCGCAGAAGCTGAGCGACGTTACGCATCGCCGCGAGATCGTTCTCGCGCGCCAGTTCGTCCCAGATGCGGTAGGCAGTCGCGTAGTCGCCCGAGTCATACGCAGCCACGCCCTGGTCGAACCGGGACGCTTTTTCGGCGACGATGTTGGTGGCGCAGCCGCTCAGCACAATGAAGGCTGCCAGTGCGAAAAAATGGCGCATTATCTATCCCGCTAGAGGCCTCTGGACGGAACCGTAAGCACGGCGAACAGCGCGTGCGCACGCTGACACGAGCCTGTATACTACCTTAACAAGACACAGCGCAGCGCCAATCGCATGCAGAATGACCAGATCATTGAGGACGCGTCGTCCGGTATTGAGGCGTCGGAAGATCCGTTTGCCCAGTTTGCAGAGTGGCTCGCCATGGCCACGAAGAGCGAGCCCAACGACCCCAATGCCGTCGCGCTGGCGACCGTCGATCCCGATGGCCTGCCGAACGTCCGGATGGTTCTGCTCAAGGGCTTCGACGCAAGCGGGTTCGTTTTCTTCACGAACTACGAAAGCGCGAAGGGCAGGGAGCTTCTGGCCGCCAGGAAAGCCGCAATGTGCTTTCACTGGAAGTCGTTGCGCCGCCAGGTGCGCGTTCGTGGTGCCATCAGCGAGGTAACTTCCCAGGAAGCCGACGAGTATTTTGCGTCCCGCCCGAAGGACAGCCAGATCGGGGCATGGGCCTCCCGGCAGTCGCGGGCGCTGAAGGGCCGCTTCGAACTCGAGAAGGAGATCGCCATCTTCGCGGCGAAGTACGCATTGGGACGCGTCCCGCGCCCGCCGCACTGGTCAGGGTTCCGTCTCGCGCCGGTGGAAATCGAGTTCTGGCGGGATCGCCCCTTCCGGCTGCACGACCGTCTTGTGTTCCGCCGCAGGGGCACCGATGCCCCATGGCATACGGAGCGGCTCTTCCCATGACGGCGACAGCGCCACTGTCGTCGGTCATCTCGGCAGCGGAAGCCTCCAGGCTCAAGCGACTGGCAACGCGCGCCGCTGTGGCCGTTGCAGGCTCCCTCATTGCCATCAAGCTTTGGGCGTGGACGGCGACCGGATCCGTGTCGATGCTGGCATCCCTCGTCGACAGCACGCTCGACCTCGTGGCCTCGGGACTGAACCTGATCGCTGTGAGCCACGCGCTAACGCCGGCCGACGAAGAGCATCGCTTTGGCCACGGCAAGGCTGAAGCACTGGCGGGTCTCGGCCAGGCCGCATTCATTGGAGGGTCCGCCGCATTCTTGCTGTTCGAGTCGCTGGACCGGTTGTTTTTGCCGCGGCCCATTGAGCAGACCACGCTGGGGCTGGCCGTCATGGGCGCGTCGATGACATTGACGATCGCCCTCGTGCTGTTCCAGCGCTACGTGATGGCACGCACGAGGTCTCTCGCGATTGGCGCGGACCAGTTGCACTATGTCACCGACATTGCCACCAATGCGGGCGTGGTGGTTGCCTTCATGCTTGCGGGCTATTGGGGGTTTACGGCGGCAGATCCCCTGATTGGCCTCGCCATCGCGGCCACGATCGGCTGGGGCGCGTTCAAGATCCTCCAGGGCTCCTATCAGGAGCTGATGGACACCGAGTTTGATGAAGCAGACCGGGCGCGCATCAAGGCGATCGTGAAGTCCCACCGGGACGTCATCAGCCTGCACGACCTGCGCACGCGACGTGCGGGCCAGAACGCCTTCATTCAGCTGCATCTGGAACTTCCGGCTGACATGACGCTGTCGGAGGCGCACCGTGTCAGTGACGAGGTGGAGGCCGAGATCCGGAAAGCCTTCCCGGACGCCGAGGTCCTCACCCATCAGGACCCGGCGGGCCTTGAGGCGGTTTCCGCCCTCGATCACAAGTAATCACGCGGCTGGCAGGCCGAAGCCTTGTTTGCTATTCATCCGCCCAACAGGACGGAACTCCATGAAGCGCATCATCATTCTTGCATCGGCTGTCATGTTCGCTGCCGGCGGAGCCTTCGCATTCGGCATCGAGCCCGGCGAGAACAACCTTGGTTCGGAGCACGAGAAGATCACGCGCGCTGCGCTCAGGGATCTTGAACCTCTCACGCTGAAGCAGCTGGCAGGCGAAGGGGAGTTCCCGGGCGCCGTGGGCGCACCCGATGATCCTGACCGGGACCTGCTGGGACATGCTCCGGCTCACTGTGACGGCGGAGACTACCTCGAACAGGAAGGCGGATACGGTCAGACGCGAGAACAGGCCGGCGCAGCGCTCGGCGCGTGCCGGGACTTCATCTCTTCAAGCATCGAGAAGGCGGTGGAGCACGCGCGCGGCCTGCTCAAGGCGTCTCCGGAAGATGTCGCTCTCGATTGCGACTTCAACGAACAGGGCGGCTCCGCAAAGTGTCGTGTCCTGTCGCACCTCGGTCTCGCATTCCACGCTTCGCAGGATTTCTATGCCCACACGAATTGGGTCGACCGTCCCCGTAGCGGCGTCGAGACCAGCCTCAATCCGCCAGGGCTGGGCCAATCGGGACGCGCACCGTGGCTGGACCTGCGCCTCCAGGAAAAGCTGCCCGAAGGCCTGATCAGCGGATGCCCGGGTGATTTGCACCTGATGGGGGTCACCATTGGATGCGAGTATGGCGCATTGCCGCCGCTGGTCGGCAAGATCCGGGTTCTGCGCAAGGACCTCTCCAAGTCCACCGGGCCCATTGGACGAGGGGCGGGAGGCATTGGCACGACACCACGCGGCGCGATCAACGGGAATTTCTCGCGCGCCGTGAGGGCTGCCGTTGAGGACACGGCCGACAAGTGGGCCTACTTCCGCGAACGGGTCATGGCTACCTATGGCCGCACAAGGGGAGCCACCATCATCTGCATGCTGCAGCGGGACGGCTACGATCCAAAGGCATGCGAACAGCGCGCGGTCTCGGAGAAGGTCTGCTCCAATCGCGAGCTGGCGGCAGAGCTGCCGGCGGACGAGGACGTCTACACGCCCGGCCTGACACCTTCCGAGGAAGAACGCGCGGGCGCGCAGACCCGCTTCGAGGCGCTCGCGAAGTATTGCGTGATCGAGGAAACGGACGTGACGCGGGCCTTCGTCATCAACGGGTCAACGTCGCAGGACGGCAAGGCGGCGGCCAGCAAGGCAGCCGTTGACCAGCTGGCCTATTGGGGCGCCTGTCCGGCTGAACTGCGCCGCAAGCTGCCCGCGCTCTCGCAAGCCGCGCGGGACGCATACAAGGCCGAGCTGGCCCTGCCGAAGCCCGACCCGAAAAAGGAAATGTCGCTCCTGACACGGCTCTTCGCCACTTGTGTCCTCGACGCTCACCAGAGGCAGTCTGGCAAGTAGGCGTCCGAACAAGCAGGCCCCCGAAAACGAAGAGGCGCCCGATGAGGGCGCCTCGTGTTCAACATCTTTGCGTTTGCGTCCGTTCCGGCGCCGACCTATTCGCGCCAGGCCCGGTTGATGCTCTCCCTCAGCGGCTGCGTGAGGTAGGCGAGGGCAGTCCGCTCGCCGGTCTTGATCATGACGGCCGCCGGCATGCCCGGCTGAACGCCCTGCTTGCCCAGGCGATGCAGCTCGCTGTCAGGCACATCGACGTGCGCCACGAAGTAGGTCGCGTTTGAACGGGGATCCTGGATGGAGTCTGCCGAGATGTAGGCGACGCGCCCATGGATCATCGGGAACTCACGCTGGCTGAGACCCGTGAACCGCACTTCCGTCGGCAGGCCGATCGACACGGAATCGACGTCGCTCGGGCGGATCTGGACTTCAACCATCAGGCGGTCGTCACGCGGAACGATTTCCATGATGGTCTCGCCCGGCCGCACCACCGAACCCACGGTCGTCATGCGCGGCGCCAGAACGAAGCCGGCGACGGGCGCCCGGATGGTCATGCGTTCATAAGCCTGCTCGGCCGCCCGGTACTGTTCCTTCAGGTTGGGGATCCGCGCCTGGACTTCACGCAGCTCGGACTGGACGGTCGACTTGATCTGGTTCTTGGCCTGGAGGAGCTTGAGCTCCACTTCCATCAGCGAGCTGCGCGTCCGCGCAATCATCGCGGTCGTGCGCTCCACGCTGCCGCTCAGCTGCGAAATGTCCCGGTTGAGCGAGAAGACGCGCGTGCGGGTCGTATAGCCTTTCTTGTAGAGGTCATCGACGACCGACAGCTCCTTCTGCGACAGGTCGATCTGCTGGCGCGCGGTCTTTCGATCGGACTCAAGCGCATTCAGCTCGTTCTTCAACTGGTCGTGCTGCTGCTCGATCATCGACAGCTGCCCGTGCAGTTCAAGCTGGCGCGCCGTGTAAAGCTGCTTCTGGCCGTCGACGATGTTCTGCACCGCAGGAATCTTGGCGGCGGCGTCGAGCAGGACCGGCGAGAACTGGGGCTCCTCGGCCTCGGCGATCTCGGCCTGCATGCGCGCTTCCGTGGCCAGCGCCAGGAAGTAGGAGTCGCGACCGCGCGTGTAGCGCTCGAGCGCGTCAGCATCTTCCAGTTCAACCAGCACGTCTCCTTCGCGGACATGCTGGCCGTCTTCGACCGTGATCTTGCGGATCGCGCCGCCCGTGGGGTGCTGGATCTGCTTGCGCTTGGAGGCAACGACAACCTGTCCGTTGGCGACGACGGCGCTCGCGATCGGAGCCGTGACGCTCCAGATGCCGAAGCCGCCGACGGTCAGCCCGATGATGGCGAAGCCGAAGATCATCGCCCGCCTGGTGTTCGTCGGCAGGCTGGGAATCTTGTCCGGCCAGTTGGGGCGTCTAGGGCTGGGCTTTGCTATTTGCATGGCGTGTCTCGAGAGGGGTCACGTTCGAGGAGGCGGGGGCTGCGGCCTGCGCCGTTCGGGCTTCGGAGGCGGCCTTGTTCAGGGAGGCAAGCACTTCGTCGCGAGGACCGAACGATACGATCTGTCCGGCCTTCATCACCGCAAGCTTGTCGACCGCCGGCAGGATGCCGGGCCGGTGCGTGATGATGATGACGGTGCGGTTCTGCTGCTTGAGGATCTCGACTGCGCGGCGAAGATCTGCCTCGCCGGCTGCGTCGAGATTGGCGTTGGGTTCGTCCAGCACGACCACGCGAGAGTTTCCATAGACGGCGCGTGCAAGGGCCACGCGTTGGCGCTGGCCACCGGAAAGCAGCTTTCCGCGCTCGCCGATGACGGTGTCATAGGCCTGTGGCAGCGTGAGGATGAAGTCGTGGGCGCTGGCAATCTTGGCTGCTTCGATGATTGCCGTCGAGTCGTGGGAGCCATAGCGTGAGATGTTCTCCGCGACGGTACCCTCCATCAGTTCAACATCCTGCGCGAGGTAGCCAATCTGGGGACCAAGGTCGGTTGGCGACCAGTCCGACACCTCGACACCATCCAGCCTGACGTTGCCAGCCGACGGCTTGACGGCGCCGATCATCAGGCGGGCGAGCGTCGTCTTGCCGGACCCGGTGGCGCCGATGATGCCCAGCACGTCTCCCGCGTTCAGCTCGAAAGCGACATTGCGCAGCGCAGGCTCCTTGGCGCCCGGGAACTTCATCCACACGTCTTCCAGCGAGAACTTGCCGACCGTCGGCGGGAGTTCGGTGCGCGGCGCATCCTTGATGGTCTTGAGGACTGCGGACAGGCGCCCATAAGCCTGGCGGACCTGCACGAAACGCTTCCACTGGCCGATCGAGGCCTCGATGGGAGCAAGGGCGCGACCCATGATGATGGACGTCGCAACGATGGCACCCGCGGAGATCTCGTTCTCCAGGGCGAGATAGGCGCCGAGCGCCAGTGACAGGATCTGCAGGAGCTGCCGCGCAAACTTTGCCGCCGCGCTGAGGCGCGACGCGCGATCACTGGCAAGAACCTGCCACGCAAGGCTCGCTTCGTGGTGCTCTTCCCAGCGTCTCTGCACGTTCTTGACCATGCCCATCGAGCGTGCGGATTCGGCATTGTTGTGGAGCGTGTTCACGAAGAACTCTGAATCGCGGTGGGCCTGCGCCGCCTCGGTCAGCGGCTTGCCGGTCGCGATTTCGCTGAGATAGGCAAGCCCGACGATCACGAGCGCACCGGCCAGCGCAAGGCAGCCAAGCGCGGGATGCAGCAGGAAAACGATAAAGAGGAAAATCGGCGTCCACGGTGCATCGAAGAGTGCGATGAGCGCGGGGCTGGCCAGGAACGATCGGATCGTTTCGAGGTCGCGCAGGCCATGTGCGCTGGACACCTCCGTGGGCTCCTTGCCCATGGAAATGCCGAACGTGTGGTCTCTCAGTTCATTGTCGAGTTGCGAGCTTGCACGGACCAGAAGGTCCGAGCGGACCACCTCTACAAGGGCCTGGAACAGCAGCACGCCGACGGAAAGGAGCGTCAGGAACAGCAGCGTGTCCTTGCTCTGCGAAGTCATGACCCGGTCGTAGACCTGCAGCATGAACAGGGGGCTGTTCAGCATGGCGAGGTTCACGAACAGGCTGAACACGCCCGCGCTGATGAAGACGTTTCTCGACCTGTGCAGGAAATTGCCAATGATGCTGGCGCTATTCTTGTTCATTGCACAGCCTCCCGCTGAGCGGCTCTCGCCGCCGCAAGGGCGCAAGTGCAAATTTCTTGGTTACTGGACAAGCCTGCCCCCAATGTTTCCTTCGCCTGATCGTTCAATAACCGTGCCAGACGAGCTGTTATGGTTAGACAATAGCGTCAGTCAGAAGGATTATTCCAACTGGCCGAAAATATTCCCGTCGGGTGCTTATTCGCAACGGGGTGGATCGAAATGGGTCGATGCATCCCCAAATCTGGAGGGGAAGGTGTTCCCAATAGGGGTAGCCCGGGCCAACGCGCCTGTCTGTCCCAAAGAAAAGGGGGGCTTGGAGCCCCCCTGATATTAACTCTGATTATCGCAAACCGGGTCAGAAGCTGTAGCGCAGGGACATGGCACCCACGTTCTCTTCGTAGTCCGAGGCCGCCAGGTTGGACTGACGCGTGACGCGGCGCAGTTCCACGCCGGCCTTCAGGTTGTCGTCAATTTCAACATTGGTGATGAGCTTGAGGGTGTGGCGGTCGTCTTCGCGCGTGCCGGGACCCGCCAAGCTCACTTCATTGTCGTAATCGCGCTTCTGGTAGGCGTACGAGAACTTCACATGGCCCTTCTTCGAGAAGATCTGGATCGGATGCTGGGCCGAGACGCGTCCCATGAAGCCATCATAGTCGTACTCGTCGCCCTGCGTGTCTTCGCTGGTGAAGCCTGCGCCAAACGACAGGAAGCCCTTATTGGGACGGTCGAAGTAATAGTAGACGTCAGCGCCGGTCTGATGCGTGTCCGCATCGCGCGCATTGTCATCTTCGTTGTAGTTCTTCGAGTAGAACCGGTAGTAGCCCGTCACGTAGAAATCTTCGGACACGAACGCGGAAATCGTGGGCGAGAGCATGTGCTGCTCAAGGAAGAAGCTGTCGTCCAGAAGCGAGTTCGTATACGAATATTCGAAGCCCAGCTTGATGCCGCCGCGCTTGATCCATGCGCTCAGGCTCGGATTGTGCGACTGCCAGTCGTACTCGGTCAGGTCCTGGTAGAGGCTCTGGTAGAAGTTGTAGCCAACCTCGACCCGTGCGTCCTTCTCGTCGACGAGCTTGTATCCGGTGTCGAGTTCGAAAACGGCCGCCACGTCTCCCGAAAGACTGTTCGCATCGCTCTGTTCAAGCGCAACGTTGTCCGAATACTCGACGCCACCTTCGACATCGAGCCACCAGTCCTTGGAGTCGGCACCTGCCGCGCCGCCGAACACGGGTACCAGCGCAATGCCTGCGAGGAGGCTCGTGATGACGGTGGATTTCTTGATGCGCGTTTTCAATTTGAAGCTCCGAACAGGAATGTCAGAATCTGGCGTAGTCTCGACAGGAGAGAGTCTTAGGGCGACAAGTCCGCTGGTGTAAAGTTAGCAATTGCCGCCGGCTCTGTTTGGGGCTCCGAGTTGTATCAGCGCAACGAATCCCGGCAACTTCTGCGATAATTCGACCAGTCGATCAGCTTTACGGAAGTGCTTTTCGCTCAACTATTTTTGACGGCACAGGGAATAGATTCTGTGGCGCCGGTTTGGGGCGTTTGAAAGCGCTTGGCTACCGGTCCTTCAGGGAGATGATTCCGAAGCCGTACACGGGGTCACGGCCTGGTTCACCGGCATCCTGCGCCGACTTCGCAAGTTCAAGTTCCGCCTTTCGCGCAAGCTTGGGATCTGGCTGCTTGAGCTTGCGTGCCAATGCAGCTGCGACCACGGGCGCAGCGAAGGACGTTCCGGAAACGGTTTCAAGGTCGCCATCTTTTGAAGCCACGCGCGCGTTGACACCCTGCGCCGCGAAGTCCACGTACTCGCCCTGGTTCGCATACAGATAGACGCGGTTATCCGAGTCAACGGCCGTCACGCCAACCACGTCAGCATAGGCGGCGGGATACTGTGGAGAGGCGTGGGGGCCTTCATTGCCGACAGCCGCAACAAGCACATGCCCCTTCGCGACAAGTTTTGCCGTGATGAGTTCAAGTCCCGGATTGGGAGGGCCTGCGAGGCTGAGGTTGATCACTGGCACGTTCGTGCTTGCCAGCCATTGCAGCGCCTTGCTGATCGCATCAACCGAGGCGTACTCCTGACCGTTGTTGAGTTCCGAAAAAACGCTGGCAACCATCAGGCTCGCGCCAGGCGCGGCTTCTGCAATCCGCGAGGCCACTGCAGTACCGTGCTCGTCGTCCGAGGAGGTCGCAATGCCGAAGCTGCGCGAAGAAACCTTCACGCTTTTCAGCATCGGGTGATTGGCGTTCACCCGCGCATCCACGAGGCCAATCCGGGCACTTACCGCAGGGGCGGCAGGAAGGGACGAGGTTGCCGTCGTGGTGCTGGCGACGGTCGCCCCGCCACGCGCCGGCACATAGACGTGATTGAAGGTCGCGACGCCTTTGGGATCGACAGCCTTCAGCTTCAGAAGCATTTTCTCGCTGTTGGCTTTTGGCGGCACGGAAATCCGGAACCCGACCATGCCGAGCGCCGGCATCTGGAACGTTTCTATGACGCTGAAGCCTCGGGAAGCCAGCTTGCGGCCCAGGTTCGCGCGGGACGTCAGGAGGACAAGCTCGCCCTTGCGGATGCGCTCGCCGCGCTCGTTCTCTGCGATCTCGAGAAAGATCTCGGCGCGGGCGACCCGACCTTCGGAATTGTTCGAACTTGCGTTTGCCTGACGATCATCCGCCGTTGCGGACCCACCAGACGCGCGGCTGCTGCTCACGCGCTCCGTTGAATCTGAGCTTGAAGAGCCCGAGCTTTCTGACTTGTCGTCGGAACCGGATCCGGAGTTGTCATCTGACCCCGACGAGCCCGAACCGGAATGGTCCTCGTCGTCGCCATCGTCATCCGAGCCCTTTCCGCTGCCGGAATTGTCCTCGTCATCATCGCTGTCGTCACGAGAGTCATCGTCGTCGCTGTCTCCCGAGCCGGAGTTGTCCTCGTGATCGTCCTCGACGTCCGGGGCCTCGACTTCCTGCTCGTCATCCGACTTGGAGCTGCCATGTGCCTGTGCCGCGGAAATGGCCAAAAACAGCGCAAATCCGGCGAGCAGACTGGCAAAGATTTTCTTTAGCATGTGATTGCTATACTCCACGCCCGGCCCGCGGCCCGACCAGGGCGAGCGCCCGGGGTTTGGCCGAGGTTTTGGTACGCAAATGACCGAATCCTGTTGTAGGCTTCTACAGAGAGTCGAAAACAGGCTCAAACTGCTTTTCTTTGGAATATTTGCCGTCCCCGTTCGTTGTAGGCCTTAGCAACCAAATGACCAATCAACTCAGCGAGCTGCGCGGCGGAATTGCAGAGCTTTTACCACGTTTGAGGCGGTTCGGGGCCGCTTTGACTGGATCACAGGATGAAGGGGACGATATCGTACAAGCAGCGATTGAGCGGGCGCTCTCCAAGTCCAGCCAATGGCAACCGGGGACACGGCTCGACAGCTGGATGTTCAAGATCATGCAGAACCTGTGGAAGGACAAGGTTCGCAAGATTAAGCATGACAAAAAGAAGCAGGTTCTTGAGTTTGCTTCGGCCGATCAGGCGGTGGATGGTCGAAGGGTTACTGAAACCATGTTGATGCTTACCCGGACACGAGAACAATTCTCAAATCTGTCCGACGAGCATCGAACGGTTTTGGCTCTGGTTGTGATCGATGGACATTCTTATCAGGAAGCAGCGAGTATCCTGGAAATTCCCATCGGAACACTGATGAGCAGATTGTATCGTGCCAGAGAAGCATTACGTGAAATGATTGAAGCGACCAACTCCAGCCAGACGGCCAGTGCAAGAAAATGACAACAATTACCAATGAAACGCTGATGGCCTACTGCGACGGCGAGCTCGATGCTCAGGCCGCGGAGAGTGTGCGCGCAGAGCTCGAACGAAGCGTCGACCTGCAGGAGCGTCTGCGTCGCATGCAGGCAGTTGATGAGTTGCTGCGATCGTCGGTGCGAACTGATCTGGGCGGCACCAGCCGCTTCACGCGCCTCCTTGAGGACGCGCCGCAGGAAGAAGCATCTGTCTCGTCCGACAACGTGGTGCCGCTGCGCAAGCCTGCACCGGCCTGGAGGCAATGGGTTCCCACGGGCGTCGGCGTTGCCGCCGCCATGCTGATCGTTGTAGGCAGCAGCGTGATGGGGCCCGCACGCATGTCGTGGCTTGAGCAGGTGGATGACGGCATCGCTCTCGCTGGTCCCGTCCTGTCAATGATCACCACGGCACCGTCTGGTTCCCATGTGCAGTCCGATGGCCTGAACATGAAGCCCGTCGTGTCGTTCGTGTCCGCCGATGGACGCATGTGCCGCGAGGCCCAGCTCGACGACGACGAAATGGCAGCTCGCATCCTGGTATGCCGGGACGTTTCAGAGAACGAATGGTGCATCGAGGCGTTTGCAAGGATGCCTGCGCTGCCCAACAAGGCTGGTTACTACGCGGCAGGCGTGCCAAATGACCCGGTGATCGATGCGGCTTATGCCAGGCTCGGTCGCAAGACCGTGCTTGACGAGCAAGGCGAGCGCGAAGCCATCAGGAATGGCTGGGTCAGGAAGTAAACCGTTCGCCATCGGGATTACTCGACGCCGCGCTTCGGTCCGGCTAAGCTGAAGCGCATTCTCCAGAAACATCCGAGATCAGCGTCGTGCGACATCAGCTCTTTGCGGTTCTGTTGACCCTGCTCGTGGCGGGTCCGGCATTCGCAGCTACCGCGAAGCAGGCCACGTCGACCAAAGCCGATCTCGCAAAGCTGGGGCGCGACACCGCCCACATCGAGCTCCTGTCGCAGGATGGACAGCCGGCACGGCTGTCCGACCTGGACGGCAAGCCGCGCGTGCTCTTTTTCGGCTTCACGCATTGTCCGGTAGTTTGCCCGGTGACGGTTTGGGAAATTGATGCGGCGCTCGCGGACATCGGCGCGCCAGCCAATGACACGCGCATCGTTTTTGTCTCCCTCGATCCTTCACGGGACACGCCGGCCGTCATGAAGAAGTACTTCTCGGGCTTCAAGGGGCGCGTGGTTCCGCTGACCGGTCCGGAAGAATCTGTCGGAAAGATTGCGCGTTCCTATGACGTGCGCTGGCAGAAAGTGAACACGGGCAAGGGCGACTACACGCTCGACCACACGGCGCTCGCGTTCTTGATTAATGCGGAAGGTGAGGTTGTCGACACGATCGCCTTCGGCGCCTCGCGGGAACTGAGTGTCTCTCGCCTGCGGAAACTCCTGAATATCAAGGAAAAATAGCCGCTGGGCCTATGCGGTCACCCGGGTCCGGCCGGATACCTTACCTGCAGTTCCAAATGTGCGGCGCACCGGGCTTTGGGTATGATGCACCCGTCCCGAGGACATTTACCGTGCCCGTTTTCAACTACGAAGCTGCCGGCAAGGACGGAAGCCTGACGCGTGGCGCCACGGAGGCGCCGACGCGCAGCCTTGCCGTGGAGCAACTCCTGTCCAGGGGGCTGACGCCCGTGCGGGTCTCCGAACAGCCCATTGCGGGAAGCGGTCAGTCAATTTTTTCGGCCCTGCCGGTTCCGACGACGCGATCCCCGGCGCGCATTCGCGTAACGCTGCTGCAGGAGCTGAGCGTGCTGTTGAAGGCCGGGCTCACGGTGGAGCGTTCTCTGGTGACCTTGCTGGCGCTGTCCGCCGCGCCGCCGGTCCGGAAAATCCTGGAGTCGATACTCGAAAGCCTGCGCAGTGGTGAACCTCTCTCGGCTGCGCTTCGCCGCGGAGGCGACATGTTTCCCGAGCCGATGCGGCGGCTTGTGGCTGCCGGAGAGGCCAGTGGGCGTCTGCCGGAAGTCATGTCCCGGATCGCGGACGCGGAAACAAGGTCGCGCGAGCTCTCGGAGAAGATCGTATCGGCCATGATCTATCCGGGCCTGCTGCTCGTCACCATGATTGCAGTGCTGGCCCTGATATTCACGAGCGTCCTGCCGCAGCTGGAGCCCCTCTTCGAGGAAAGCGGAGCCGCATTGCCGTGGCCTGCAGCCATGCTCCTGTGGGTGTCGCACCTCTTTAGGGACTATGGCTACAGCATCGCGTTCATGCTGATCGCAGCTCTCCTTGGCTTGCTCTACATGCTGCGCCAGCCTGCCACGAGGCAGGCGATCGACAGGCACGCAATCTCGGCTCGGTATCTGCTCGATATTCCGCTCTACTATCAGACCTCGCAGTTCTGCCGGAACCTTGCCATGCTCGTCGAAGGTGGCATGCCGTTGAACCGGGCTCTCGAAGCGTCTCAGCAGACGATATCGAACAGCCACATGCGCGAAAGGCTGGGAACAGTGATCGGCCGCGTGAAGCATGGACGCACCTTGCGCAGCGCCATGGAGGAAGCGGCAGTGTTTCCGCGACTGGCGATCGAGTTCGTTGCGGTCGGCGAGGAAACTGGCAGGATCGCTCCCATGCTTCAGGAAGCGGCGGAGATATTCGAGCGGGATGTCCAGACCCGGATGGACAGGCTGTCGGCACTGTTGCTCCCCGTCGTGACCATTGTGCTCGGCCTCATTGTTGCCGGCATCATGAGCGGCGTGGTGAGTGGCATCTTCGCGGCAAATGACCTGGCGCTGTAGCGATGCATGGAAAGCGCGCCATGGCCGGGTACTCGCTGCTGGAGCTGATGGTTGTCCTCGCCATCATGGCGATCGTGGCCACGGCAGGCCTGCCCATGGCGGCGCGCTCCCTTGACAGGCTTTCGCTTGATGGCGACGCGCGCCTGGTGGCGACACGGGTTCGCCAGTTGCGCGAGACAGCGATGGACCTGCAGAAAGATGTATCCCTGCAGGTGCGCGGCAGCGGCTCGCGCGAACTGATCAGTTCGGACGGCACGCGTATTCCGCTTTCGGCCAGCACGTCTGTTTCAATCGTCACTGATGCGCCGGATGGCAGGCTGCTTCTGGGCTGGGACGGATCGGTCTCCGGCGTGATTGTCCTGTCCAACGGCACGCGCAAGCTGCGGCTCCGTCAGGCCGGAATTCTGGCGCCCCTCGTCGTGGAAGCCGTGCCATGAAGCCGGTGCAGGCGGGGTTCACCCTCATCGAAGCGCTTGTGGCTTTTGCGATCATGGCCGTCGTGATGGTCACGCTGTACCAGGCGGCCGGCACGGGTTTGAAGGCCTTCGACGCTGCAGCGACGACGCAGGAAGCGGTTCTCGTCGCCCAGTCACAGATGGACCGCATTGTCGCCCTCCGTCGCATACCGGACGTGCATCAGGGGGCTGTGGCTGGCTCCGTCTTCACATGGAAACTGCAGGTATTGCCGCCACCCGCGCTGCCGTCATCAAGCGAGCTTGGCGCGTCTCCCGTACTTCTGCGTGTCACTGTCGCCTGGAACACACCCCGCGGCGGAAAGTCGATACAGCTGGAAAGGCTGGTTTTTGTGCCGGGGCAGGGGCGCTGACATGAGGCTGAGGCACCAGTCGGGATACTCACTCGCCGAACTGCTGGTGGTGCTCGCGCTCCTGGGCATGATCGCCGTCGCGATGACGGGCGGCATGCGCTTTGGCACGAGGATCTGGGAGCGAAGCCAGCAGCGTGCCGAGCAGCACGATGCGGTGGCGGGAGCACAGGCCCTGTTGCGCACGGTGTTCCAGCGCGTCATTCCGCGCGACCTCGACCCGGGTATCCCGTCAGACCCCTATCTGTTTCGCGCTTCCGCCGGAACGATGTCCTTCATCGCGGTGTCGCCGACGGCGCTCGACGCAAGCGAGGTGGCCAGGTTCGAGTTGATGGTGTCAGGCAAGGCCGGCAGTCGCAGCCTTCATCTGGTCTGGACGTCGATGTCGGGCCGCAAGTCACGGCATGTGCGTCAGCTTGCGACCGGTCTCCAGGACATAGAGTTCCATTTTGCCATCCTGGACCAGAATGGGAAGTTCGTGTGGAGAACGGACTGGGTGGAGCAAACGGGCGTCCCGGCCCTGATCGTGATCCGGGCAACAGCCGGCGCAAAGGGACAGATGACCTGGCCCGAGTTGATGGTCAGGCCGCGCATCTCGAGGGAGCCGACCTGCATCTACGATCCTGTGTCCTTCGGGTGCCGTCATGCCTGAGCGTGTCGGCCGTGACAGGGTGGTCCAGCAGCGCGGAATGGCGCTCGTCATCGTTCTGGCGTTTCTCGCTGCGCTGTCGCTGATCGTCATCGGCGTTGTTTCTGCATCGCGTTCGACGGTGGAGGCCGCAGGTCGTCATCTGGTCAGGGCGCAGGCGCAATCCGCAATCGAAGGCGCGGTGGATTATGCAGCGAACGTGCTGGTGTCGGCGCGCGGAACGCTGCCGGAACTCCTTTCGAAGCCAGAGATTGTCGAGATATCGGGGTGGAGGGTCAGGATTTCGGTTCGTCCCGAACGGGGCAAAGTGGACCCGAATTACGCCGATCAGAATTTGCTGGCAGCCTTGTTCCGGTCAGCCGGCGTGCCGATCGAAAAGGCGCAGGCACTCGCGGCGGCAGTCGAGGATTGGCGGGATGGAGACGATCTGGTCCACGTGAATGGAGCAGAAAAGGTTCAGTATGATGCGGCAGGTCTGGCCTGGAGCCCATCCAACCGGTTTTTCGACTCCGTGGGCGAGATGAAACTCGTGCTGGGCATGTCACCCGCGATTTTCGATTGTGTAAGGACAGAGCTCACCATTCTGACCCAGGCGCCGGGCGTTGTTGTCGAGAACGCATCGCCGGCGCTGCAGGAAGCATTGGGGATCGAGCCTTCAGAAATCGCACAGGGAAAGGTGCCCGTGACCTCGACGCAGATCATCGCACCCGGTGACATTTTCGAGGTGACAGTGGAGCTCGAGGATGCAGCCCGGAAGGTTCGGCGGGGTGAGCGCGTTTCCATTCGCGTGACGGGAAACCCGGACGACCCGTTCTGGGTGCTTTCCATCGAACAGCTTTACCCCGTGAGGGAGAAGGCGCGCGCGGCGTGCGACGCGCTCAGATCCGGTCGCTCCTCATGAGCCCATGGATTTCTCCCGAGTTCCTGACGCTGGTTCTTCTCGCGCCCTTCGTCGGCAGCTTCCTTGCAGTGCTGGTGGTTCGGCTACCGCAGGAAGAAGACATCGTCGTGTCACGCTCCCGGTGCAGGACATGCGGACACGCGCTCGGGTTCGCTGATCTTGTGCCGGTGCTGTCATGGGTGTTTTCTGGCGGAAAATGCCGGCACTGTGGCGCGCAGATAAGCACCCTTTACCCCGGCATGGAGCTTGCCGCGATTGTCGTGGTGATTTGGGGCGCAATGTCCGTTGCCCCGGAAGCGCTAGTGCTGACGGTGCTGCTGGGCTGGACGCTGCTGGCGCTCGCAGTGATGGATGCAAGAAGCCTGTTCCTCTCGGATGCGCTGACGTTGCCTCTGATCCCCTTGGGGCTTGTGGTCATCACGGCGCTCGATCCCGGAGGTGTCTGGGACAGCGTCGCGGGTGTTGTGGTGGGCGCGGCGATGATGTCGGCACTCGCCTGGGCATACCTTCGTTATCGCCACCGGGAGGGCCTTGGGCTGGGAGACGTGAAGCTGGCGGCAGCCGCGGGAGCCTGGGTCGGTCTGCAAGGTCTTGGCACAGTCATTCTCTGGGCCGTTATGGTAAACGCCGCAATGCTTGCCATTGTGGCGCTGAAGGGTGAGCGGATGACGGCCGAGACCCGGGTTCCCCTGGGCACAGGTCTTGCAGCGGGACTGTGGTTGACATGGCTCTATGGGCCAGTGTCGATAGCCTGATCGCGAGCAGCCCGCAGACCACCATGAACATGAATGCGACCATGACAGTTCAGGGACCCGGTCCCGAAGACCGGATGCTGGAGCATCTCGTCGCCAGCGGAAAACTCGACACCGAAGGCGCCGAGCGCGCCCGCAGGCTGGTGCTGCAGGGCGGGCACAGCCTCACGCGCATCCTCCTGGAACTGGGCCTGGTGCCCGAGAAGGATCTGGTCGCCGCGTTTGAGGCGGTGCTCGGCATTCCGGTCGCATCATCGGAAGACTTTCCGCTCGAGCCGGTGCTTCCGGATGCCGTGACGGAACGCTTCCAGCGCGAGCACGCCGTTGTCATTCTCTCGGCGGACGCGGCAACCGTCACGATCGCCGCTGCAGATCCGGCGGACCCATTCCTCGTTTCGGCGATCGGTCTGTCGACCGGCCGCAAGGTTGCACTCAAGGCTGCGCTGTCATCGGACATCGAGCAGGCCCTTCGACGCCTCTACGCCGGGGAGGACGATGCCGCGCTGCAGGCACAATCAGGAGACCTCGCTGCGGAGTCAACCGAAGCCGACCTGGCGCGATTGCGGGAAAGCGCGAGCGAAGCGCCTGTCATCCGTTTTGTGAACGCGCTGATTTCAAAGGCCGTCGAGGCCGGCGCGTCGGACATTCACATCGAACCCTTTGAGCGCCGCCTGCGGATCCGCGTCCGGATTGATGGCGTCCTCAAGGAGGAAGAACCCGCCGCCATTGAACTCGCACCGGCGGTCATCTCGCGCCTGAAGATCATGAGCGGGTTGAACATTGCCGAGAGGCGACTGCCGCAGGACGGAGCAATGAAACTTCCGGTCCGGGGCAAGGAAGTGGACTTCCGCATCGCGACTGCGCCCGTTGCGCACGGTGAATGCGCGGTTGTTCGCATCCTGGACAAGTCCTCGGTACCTCTCGACTTCCGCACCCTCGGCTTCGACGCCCAGGCAGAAAGCCGTCTCGACCAACTGCTCAGGAAGCCGAATGGCATCGTCCTGGTGACGGGTCCCACGGGAAGTGGCAAGACCACGACACTTTATGCGTCGCTTGCGCGGCTGAACTCATCCGAGCGGAAGATCCTCTCCGTCGAGGATCCGGTCGAATACAAGATACCGGGCATCAACCAGATCCAGGTCAAGCCGGAAATCGGGCTGACCTTTGCGAATGTCCTGCGTTCAGTGCTCCGTCATGATCCCGACGTCATTCTTGTCGGCGAAATCCGCGACGCGGAAACCGCCCGCATTGCCGTGCAGGCGGCATTGACCGGTCACACGGTCCTGTCGACGGTCCACACGAACAGCGCGGCCGCAGCGATTACGCGCCTTCTCGACATGGGCGTCGAGGATTTCCTGCTGACGTCCACCATTTCGGGCATCATTTCACAGCGGCTGGTGCGGACACTGTGCCGGGAGTGCCGGCAGCCCGTGGCCATGCGAGCGGAGTGGGCGGATGAGTTCCGCGCAGCCGGACTGGAAGTGCCGCCGGGCACGGTCGTCTATGGGGCGAACGGATGCACATCATGCAATGGCACCGGCTTCCGGGGGCGCAGCGTGATTTCTGAAATCCTCGTGCCGAACGAGGAGATCCGGAAGTTGACGCTGCAAAGGTCAAGCGCCTCTGCCATCCATGCGGCTGCGGTGGCCGGCGGCATGGAAACCTTGCGCCGGAACGGGTTGCGCAAAGTGCTTGAGGGTGCGACAACAATCGAAGAGATATCCCGCGTTGCACAGGAAGAGGTGTGACATGCGCAAGCTTTCCCAAACGCGCCGCGCGACCGGCGCCTCTGCAGCCCAGGCGGGTTATTCGTTGCTGGAACTGCTTGTCGTGCTGGCGATCCTGGCGCTCATCATTGGCATCGCGGCGCCGCGCGTGATGGGCTACTTCGAGGCCTCGAAGGGCAAGGCGGCAAAAATCCAGATCCAGAACCTGGTGACGGTCCTCGATCTCTACAAGATGGACAACAATTCCTACCCGTCGGATGTGCAGGGCCTGAAGGCGCTGGTCGAAAAGCCGGATGGGGCCGCAAACTGGAATGGTCCCTACCTGACGCGCGCGGACGGCATCGTCGATCCCTGGGGCCGCCCATACATCTATCGGGTACCGGGCACCCATGGCGCGGTCGACGTCAGTTCGCTGGGTGCCGATGGCAAGGAAGGCGGCACGGGCGAAGACGCTGACGTGACCTCCTGGTGAGGCGTCAGGGAACCGTTCCCGGATCCAGCTTGAGCTGATTGGCAAGCTGTTTCGCTTGCTCACGGATGCTGGGGAGCCACTCCGCATCCGGCGGACTGTCCTTGATGACCGATATCCAGATCTCCAGGGCTTCGCGCGTTTTTCCGGACTGGCTCAACTGAAGCCCCTTGTAGTAGCGCGCACGGGGTTCAACCGGTTCGATCGCCAGAACGCGCTCAAAAACCTCGAGAGCCTGCGTCGAGACTTTGCCGTCACCCTGACGGACCAGGGCCTCTCCGTACATCGACAGCACCGAGGCATCTTTCGGCGCGAGGGCAGCGGCCCGCGCAAGCGCTTCGACACCCTGGGCGGTCTGCCCGGTTTGCATGTAGGCCCATCCAAGGGCTTTCCAGCCCTGCAGGTCATCGGGCGCCGTGGCGAGGTGAGCTGTCAGTTTCGAGATCATGGCGCCAATCTCGTTCTCTGCGGCCTTCTCGACGGCAGCCTGCTCTTCACGAAGGCTGTAGGGGTGTCCTGGCATGGCGGGACTTCCCAACTGCACATAGAGCAGTACCGCAAGGCCCGCCGAGGCAAGCGCGATGCCGGCTGAGAAGGATGCCGGAACCTTCTGCAGGGCACCGCCATCGCTCGTGGCTTCCAGGTTCAGGATCCGGCGCTTGATCTCGATGCGGGCCGCCTCGGCTTCTGCGTTGGTGATCAGGCCGCGCGCAAGGTCTGCGTCGACCTCGCTGAGCTGGTTTCGATAGACCTCAAGGCTGCTGGACGTGGCATCGGGCGCGCCCGACGAAGCGAGCAGGGGTTGGACCACAAACCAGGTCGAGAGCAGTGCAAGGAGGAGAATGAGGACCCAGATCATCGATTGTCATCCTGCAGCGTGGCATCCACGCGCTTCTGCTCTTCCGGCGTAAGCTCCGGCGCGACGATGTTGTCGCCGCGTCCCTTGCGCATGAAGTGGACGGCGATCCCCAGGGCAATGAAAAACAGGGCAAAGGGCCCGATCCAGATCAGCGCGGTGTCCACGCCAAGTGGCGGCCTGAGGAGCACGTATTGCCCGTAGCGCTCCACGATGAATGCCCGAACGGCTTCGTCGCTTTCTCCGGCCGCGATCCGTTCGCGGACAAGGATGCGGACATCCTTCGCAAGCGGCGCGTCGGAGTCATCGACAGACTGGTTCTGGCAGACGACGCAGCGCAACTCTTTCGTGATGGCCCGTGCCCTTGCTTCTTGCGCGGGATCCGGAAGCACTTCGTCAGGTTCGACCGCTAGGACCAAATTTCCGGAAAGCGAGAGGCCGATGAGGGCGCCGATCACCAATTTGCGTATCGCGATCATTGTTCAGCCTCGATCGTTGCGATCAGGGGCTGCAGCGTGTTGGTCCAGGCATAGTCATCAATCGGACCGATGTGCTTGTAGCGGATACGTCCCTTGCGATCGATGACGAAGGTCTCGGGGGCGCCGGTGACGCCGAGGTCAATGGCGGTTCGGCCTTTTGCATCATCGCCGATCAGCTCATAGGGGTTGCCGAGCTCCTCCAGCCAGGCCTTGAGTTCTTCGGGCTTGTCCTTCCAGGCAAGGCCGTAGATGCGAACGGTCTTCTGCGCAGCCAGTTTCAGCAGGACAGGATGTTCCACCCGGCACGCCACGCACCACGACGCAAACACGTTGAGGAGGGACACCTTGCCCGTAAAGTCCTCCGATCGGAACCGGACATCGCTTCTCTCCGGAACGGGAAGGTCGATGGCGGGCAGCGGCTTGTCGATGAGCACGGAACGGAGTTCCGTCGGGTTGCGCGTGAGGCCGATTGCGAAGTAGCCGACCAGGGCGACAAAGAGGATGAGGGGAACAAACAGGAGCAGCCGGCTCATGCAACACCTGCCGCCGGAGCGAGGGCGCGCTTGGCGCGGATCGGGGCGCCGACACGAAGGCGTCGGTCGCTCAGGGACAGGGCACCTCCCAGCACCATGATGCAGCACCCGGCCCAGATCCACATGATGAGCGGGTGATGATACGCGCGCACCGCCCATGATCCGTCGTCATAGGCACGTCCCAGGGACACATAGAGGTTGCCGAACAGGCCGGGAATGATCCCGGCTTCCGTGGTTTCGCTGCCGGGATTGGGATAGGTGCGCTTTTCCGAAACGAGCTCTCCTGCACTCACGCCGTCGTGCTTGACCGCAAAGCGCGCAGCCTTGGCGACGTAGTTGGGACCCTGTTCGTCCGATATGGAGACCAGGCGCAGTTCATAACTGGCAATGCTCATGCTCTGGCCCGGCAGCATCTTGACGACGGTCTCTGCCGAGTTGTGTGCAGACACGGCAATACCGATGGTCGTGATCGCCATGCCGGCATGTGCAATCGCCGTGCCGTACACCGCGCGTGGCAGCGCCGCCAGCCTCGATGCCATGCTGGCAGAGCTGTTGCTGGCAAACATGCGTTCGAGAATGGTGGTGAAGGATCCAACGAGCAGCCACGCTGAAATCACCAGCGCCAGCATGGACCATGGTTCCTGCTGCATGATCAGAGCCGCAGCCGCCATTCCCGCAGCCGCCACGCCAGCGGCCCGAAGGCGGAACAGGGCATTCTGGAGGTTGCCACGTTTCCACGCGAGGACGGGGCCCAGCGCCATGAACACCATGAGCGCGAGCATCAGCGGTACGAAGAAGAAATTGAATACCGGGGCTCCGGCTGACACATCCGTACCGAATGTTTCCCGCGCGATCAGCGAGATGAACGTGCCCAGGAATACGCCACCCGTGATCGAGACGAGGAAGACATTGTTCAGCACGAGGCTGGATTCGCGACTGATGGGCGAGAACAGGTTGGCCATCTTCAGGTCCGCCGCACGCAGGGCATAAAGCGTCAGCGCTCCACCCGTCGTGAGGATAAGGATGCCGAGGATGAAAACACCTCTTTCCGGATCGACTGCAAATGAGTGCACGCTTGTCACCACGCCCGAGCGCACCATGAACGTGCCGACGAGGCTGAGGGAGAAGGTCAGGATGGCCAGAAGGATCGTCCAGCGCTTCAGGGCATCGCGCTTCTCGACGACGATGGCGGAGTGGATCAGTGCCGTTCCGGCGAGCCACGGCATCAGCGAGGCATTCTCCACCGGATCCCAGAACCACCATCCACCCCAGCCGAGCTCATAATACGCCCACGCGGAGCCGAGCATGATGCCAAGCGTGAGGAAGCTCCACGCAGCCAGCGTCCAGGGGCGGACCCAACGCGCCCAGGCGGGCTCAACCTTGCCTTCGATCAGCGCCGCAATCGCGAAGGAAAAGGCGATCGAGAACCCGACATATCCCATGTAGAGAAAGGGCGGATGCGTGGCGAGGCCAGGATCCTGCAGCAGCGGGTTCAGGCCGTTGCCGTTCACGGGGACCGGATCCAGCCGGACAAACGGATTCGATGTGAACAGGATGAAGGCGAGGAAGGCCGCACCGATCAGTCCCTGCACGGCCAGGGTCCGAGCGAGAAGGGACCGGGGCAGGTTCCGTCCGAACACGGCCACGGCGCCGCCAAAGATGCCAAGGATCAGGACCCAGAGAAGCATGGACCCTTCGTGGTTCCCCCAGACACCGGCAATCTTGTAGGCGAGCGGCTTGTCGGAATGAGAATTCATCGCAACAAGCTGGACCGAGAAGTCCGAAACGATGAACACGATGGTCAGGCAGATGAAGGCCGCAATCAGGAAGACCAGCTGGCCCACGGCCGCGCTCTGCCCGACGGACATCAGCGCCGAATGTTTTTTCACGGCGCCGTAGTGGGGAACCGTCGATTGCACAAGGGAAAGCACGAACGCCAGGATCAGCGCGAAATGTCCGATTTCGGCGATCATCGACTCTCTCCTGTGCAGGGGAGCTGTGGGGTCTGATTCATGGTTCGACCTTTTACAGCCCGATGGGGACCGGGACCATGCAACGTCGTGACGCTTCAGCGGAAATTGAGCGCGATGACGTACATTTCAGCGGAATCCGACCGGCTGGCTGGTGGTTTCATGTGCAGGACGCGTCCAAAGCGCTGCTTGAGGGTTTCAAGCAGGGCCCGTTCCGTACCGCCGCGCAGCACCTTGCAGATGAAAATGCCGCCAGGCTTCAGCACCTCGCAGGCAAACTCCAGCGCAGCCTCGCACAATCCCATCACGCGAAGATGGTCCGTTTCTCTGTGTCCGGTTGCAGGAGCGGCCATGTCTGAAACCACAGCGCCGACGGGGCCATCCAGCTTCTCGCGAATGATCCCCGGAGCAGCATTGTCCATGAAGTTGAGTTCGAGAAGGACAGCGCCTTCCATCGGCTCCATGGGTTGAAGGTCGACACCGATCACATTGCCTGGACCGCAACGCTCGACCAGGACCTGCGTCCAGCCGCCGGGTGCAGCTCCCAGGTCGACAACCTTCATTCCCCGTTTCAGGAAATGATACTTGTCGTCCATCTCCATCAGCTTGTAAGCCGCGCGCGAACGATAGCCCTGCGCTTTCGCGGCGCGCACATACGGGTCATTGAGCTGGCGTTCGAGCCAGGCCTTGGACGACTTGGTGCGAGGCTTGGACGACTTCAGGCGTTCCTTGAGGGCGCGCGTTGCGGCAGGCTTCGGGGCCTTGGTCATGAGCCTGAGCTTCCCTCCGGGGCCTTGTTGTTGCGACGACGGCCGCCACGACGCCGGCGGCGACGGCGGGCCGGCGCGATGGCATCGACGCCTTCCATGAGTGCGAGCAGCATGCCTTCCCTGAGCCCCCGGTCGGCGACACGCAGTCGGGGCGGTGGCCACCGCCGGAAAATGGACTCGAAGATCGCAAGTCCCGGAATGACGAGTTCCGCCCGTTCATGGCCGACACAGGGATGCGCCGCGCGCTGAGCCAGCGACAGCACCTTCAGTTCGTCGATGACGCGCGACAGGTCATCGTGACCAATCCAGGTTCCATCCACGCGCGCCCGTTCATAGCGCTCAAGACCGAGGAAGATGCCGGCGATCGTCGTCACGGTCCCCGACGTACCAAGCATATGGAAGGAGCCTGATGGATGCCCGCCGGGAGGAATGGCGTGGGGCAGGGCTGCGAGATGTGACGTGACCTCACGCACCATTTCCTCGTAGGAGCCTGGCGCATCGATGCGGCCTTCATATCGCTCGCCCAGCGTGACGACGCCCAGCGGGATCGATCCCCACCGCAGGATGCGAGGTCGCTTTCCCGCATCGCGCAGGTCAAGCCAGATCAGCTCCGTCGATCCGCCGCCGATATCAAACACGAGTGCGCCCTTGTCCTCGCGATCAAGCAGGGGCGTGACACCGCGCGCAGCGAGGCGGGCTTCTTCGGCGGGCGGAATGATGTCGAAATGCAGTCCCGTTTCCTGAGCCACGCGCTTCACGAACGCCGGGCCATTGCGGGCCATGCGGCAGGCCTGTGTTGCGATCGCGCGCGCACTTGTCACGCCGCGCTTGCGCATCTTGTAGGCGCAGACCCGGATGGCTTCGATCGCGCGTGCCATGGCAGCTTCGGAAAGCTCACCCGATTGCGCGAGGCCTTCGCCAAGCCGGACCGTTCTGGAAAAGGAGTCGAGGACCTTGAAACCGGTCGCCTCCGGCTTCGCAATGAGAAGCCGGCAGTTATTTGTGCCTAGATCGAGCGCAGCATAGATATGTCCCGGCCGTTCCTCTGGCCGCTTCACATCGACTGCATACGGACCTGGTGGCATTTCGCCATCTGACCCGCCTTGCTGCGCCCCACGCGAACCTTGCGTCACGGGGCAATTCTCTCTCGAAAGCCCGGTGCGCTCCCGGCATGTGATGCCAGCCGCACTCAGGCACTGATTTCAGTTCGCGATCACTGTAGAGCGGATGTGCCCAAGCTTCAAGGGAGCCCGCCGGTTAAGCATGCAGGCCGGTCTGCCGGATTTGCGGGCACTACTTCGTGAAGGCGCGCCCGGGCACGATCTCGCCTTCCGGCCCCAGTCTTCCGACATAGCAGCGGTTAAAGGCACCGCAGCTCGTGTAGTACATGGCCATCCGGTCACCGCGCCGGTCCACCCAGTAGCAGATCTCGACCCCATACCCGACATTGGGAATGGACTGGCAAACGTCACCCTCGTCGTTAATCCGCCACTTTCCGAACTCGACAAAGCCCAGCGCCTCGATGGGGCCATGGGGCACCCGCGAGGCCAGGCGCTGGAAATGGGCTTCGAGGCGACCGTCCGCCATGTAGTAGATCTGCCAGTAGAATTCGAAGCGGCTGCCGACATCCGCGGGCGCCGAGCCGTCCGAGAACCCCTCCGTTCCGCGAAACGTGTGGTTGGAGAGCCAGTCCCGAACGCTGCCGCGCTTTCCAATCACGGTCACGCGCTCGGTCGGCCAGTCCGATCGAGACTTGGGCTTGTCCGGTGAACCTCCGGTACCCTGTGCCTGCGCCAGCAGCATGCTGCCACCGGTCAGCAGGATGGCTGCGGCAAGCACGGCGCCAGCGAGCAGTCTCATGGAGTTCGTCCCTGGTTTCAGTCTGTACACAGTCAAGTGGACCAGAAAAGCCAGCCTCTTGCAAAACAGATCTGTGTGATTCCGCCCACCCGGTTTATCGCCTAGGTTGAAGGCGATTCACCGGAGGGGAGAGGTCTCATGGAATTTCCGCCCCAGGCGCAAAGCGCGTTGGGCCTGGCCGTCTTTGTGGGACTGGCCTGGCTCCTGTCGGAGAACCGTAGGGCCTTCCCGGCAACAACGGTCATTGTCGGCATCGGCCTTCAGATCATCCTGGCCGCGGCCCTTCTGGGCCTGCCGTTCATGCGGGATGCACTTCTGTCCCTCAATGCCGTGGTGGATGCGATCCAGGCGGCGACAGCGAAGGGCTCAGGCTTCGTGTTCGGTTACATGGGCGGCGGTGACAAGCCGTTCGAGGTCACGAACCCCGCCGCCGTCGTGACGATTGCGTTCACGGTGCTGCCCATCGTGATCGTGATGTCGGCGCTGTCGGCCCTGTTGTGGCATTGGCGCATCCTCCCGCTCATCGTGCGGGCCTTTGCCTTTGCGCTGGAGCGCACCATGAAGATCGGCGGCGCGCTGGGCCTCGGCTGTGCGTCCAACATTTTCCTTGGCATGATCGAGGCGCCGCTGCTGATACGCCCCTATCTTGAGCGTCTGACGCGCAGCGAACTGTTCACGCTCTTCACCTGCGGTCTGGCAAACGTCGCTGGAACGGTGCTTGTGCTCTATGCCAACGTGCTGGGGCCGGTGGTTCCCGGCGCCGTGGGCCATATCATCGTCGCGTCGATCCTCTCGCTGCCGGCCTCCATTGTCCTCTCCAAGATCATGATCCCCGGCAACGAGACAACACCGGCGACGGCAGGAGGCGCCTCCATGTACAGGTCTTCGATGGACGCCGTGTCGACCGGCGCAGAGGACGGCATGAAGATGTACCTCAACATCCTCGGCATGCTTGTCGCGATGATCTCGCTGGTGGCACTGGCGAACATCATCCTGGGCAACTTCAGCGTCGGCGATGCGCCGCTGAGCTTCGAGCGGGTCCTGGGCTGGCTCTTTGCGCCGGTTGTCTGGTTGATCGGGATACCGGCCTCGGACGCAGCCATGGCCGGCAGCCTCATGGGCACGAAAACCATCCTCAACGAGCTGATCGCCTACCTCAATCTTGCCGCATTGCCGCCCGATGCTATGTCCGAGAGGTCGAAACTGCTGATGGTGTACGCGATGTGCGGCTTTGCCAACCTGGGGTCCGTGGGCATGATGATTGGCTCGATCAGCGCCCTCGTGCCCTCCCGCCGCGACGAGATCGTCGAGTTGTCCCTGAAATCGATCATTCCCGGCACGCTGTCGACCTGCATGACCGCAGCAGTGGTGGGGCTATTGCCCGGCTAGCCATGTCCAGGTCCCTCGCAAAGCTCCAGTCTTGGCTTTTGTGGATCGCGGGCATTCTCGCGATCCTCGGCTCGATCGGGTTGGGCAGCGTGCTGCTGGAAGTCCTGTTCCTGAAGTTCAACGTGCTGATGATCGTCGTTGGCGTGTTCTGCCTCGGCGCCGCATTCATCGTCTCGGAGCGCGCGGCCATCGAGGACAAGGACCCTTCACTTTCCAGGAGGGTTCGCATATGGGCACTGATCGTGATGGGCATCGTTAGCTTCGTGTCAATACTTCCCTTCGTGGGTCTCACCGCGCGGCTGATGAACTTCTCGGTGGACCTGCTGGCCCTGTCCGTCGGATTTGGCTGCCTTTTCTTCGCTTACATCGGAACCAGAACTTGACCCCGTCCATGGAAATGAACAAATCGTTGCCGCGGTGTGCCTGACGGCGCGCACTTAATGCCGCATTAGCCGTCATCATTTATCATCCTGTTCAAAGACTTCCGCGCCAAGCGGAGACCCTCTAGGGGAGTGCTGGTGTTGCAGCGTGCCACGTCGAGTTCCAGTTCGTCCGACCGCCTGTCATGGCTCACCATTCTCGGCTTCGGCCAGCTTGCAGTCCCTCTCGCCTTCGCCGGCCTGCCGATCGCGGTGTTCGTTTCGAAGTTCTATGCCGAAGACCTGAAGATCAACATCGAAACGGTGGGTTTTATCCTGCTTGTGGCGCGACTGGCGGATTTCGTCGTCGACCCGATCATTGGCTACGCAAGTGACCGGACGACATGGTCGCTCGGCCGCAGGCGCACCTGGGTACTTTTGGGTGCACCCGTCTTTGCACTCGGCATATGGATGCTGTTCCTTCCGCCGACGACGGCGGATGACACCTACCTGCTGATCTGGATCGCAGTCTTCTATCTGGGCTGGACCATGATCACGATCCCTTATGGGGCGTGGGGCGCCGAGCTGTCAGGCGACTACAACGAGCGCAGCCGCATCACCGGCATTCGCGAGATTTTCACGCTCGTGGGCCTCGCCATTGCCGGCGCCATTCCCGTGATCATCGGTACCGGAGTGGATGCCGGACATCCCAATGGCGCAGGCTACTGGCAGGCCATGGAAGTTCTGGGCATCACCATCATCGCCCTGACACCGATCGGCGTGGCGATCATGTTCTGGACGACGCCGGAGCCCGCCTATTCCTCGACCGAGCACGTGTCGGTCTGGAAGGGTGCCAGGGCCGCCATGGTCAATCTGCCGTTCCTTCGCCTGTTCGGCGCGACGCTCTTCGTCCGCATCGCGTCCCGCGCGGCCGAGGTGCTGTTCCTGTTCTACATGGTGGACGCCGTGGGACTGACAAAGGAGCAGGGCAACCACTTCCTGCCAGCCCTGATCGTCTCGGCCATTGTCATTGCGCCCCTGTGGATCTGGCTCGGCGGCGTCATCACCAAGCACAAGGCGCTTTCGCTCGCGATGCTGCTCGCCGTCGCGGTCTTCATGGTCCTGCCGCTGTTCCGCGAAAGCGGCTACTGGCCCAACATCATTCTCTTTGCGATCATCGGCGCTGCCTTTTCCGCGCCTTACACCTTGGGCCAGTCCATCGCCGCCGACGTCGTGGACTTCGACTCCCTGAAGACGCACGAACCGCGCGCGGGTCTCCTGATCTCGTTCTTCGGGCTTGCCATCAAGGGAGGCGACGCGCTCGGCGCCGGCTTTGCGCTCATGCTCGTCGGCTGGCTGGGCTTTGAGGCCAGCGCCACCGTCAAGACACCCGAAGCGCTCGCCTCGCTCGCGGCGGTGTTCTCGATCCTGCCGATAACCTTCTACCTGATGGCCGTGGCCCTGATCTGGACATTCCCGATCACGCCGCAGGTCCAGAAGCGCATCCGCCGCCTGGTCGAGCGTCGCGCGATGCGCGCTATGCGCCGGTCAGCCCAAACGCCCGCGCAATGAGTTCATAGGACCTGAGGCGGGCCTGGAAGTCATAGGTGATCGTGAGCACGATCACCTCGTCGGCTCCATGGTCTGCCGCCATTTTCTCGAGCCCTGACTTCACGCGGTCCGGCGCCCCTGCAACTCCGCGTGCCGCGATGGCGCGCAGCATGATGCGGTCCTCCGGTGTGTAGGGATAGGCTGCCGCTTCCTCGGGGGAAGGGAAGGGACCCGCCTGGTTACGCAGCAACTGCATGACCCAGAGATTGCGGGTCAGGCACAGGCGCTCGGCTTCTTCCTCCGTATCTGCCGCCAGTGCGAAGATCGCGACGCTGACCTGCGGTTTGTCACCATCGCGCCGCGGCCTGAAGCGTTTGCGATAGAGTTCCGCCGCATCAGGGCCACTGCCGTCAGGCGAGATGAATTGCGCGAACGCCAGTGGCAGGCCAAGTTCGGCAGCATAGACCGCGCCATTCACGCTTGATGCCAGCATCCACATCTCGGGCATGCCCGGGCCCTGCGGTGACGCGTGGATGCTGCGATAGGAATGTCCCTCTGGCCATTGGGCGAGACCTGCGGACTCCTCCAGGTAATGGCGCAGCAGGTCCGCCTGCTGCGGGAACACGCCGATGTCGTAGGCTTGCGGACCCGCCTGAAGCGCCAGGGAGGTTCGTCCATCCGCTCCCGGCGCGCGCCCGATGCCAAGGTCGATGCGCCCCGGATAGAGCGTCTCGAGCATGCGGAAATTCTCCGCGACCTTCAGCGGGCTGTAATGCGGCAGCATGATGCCGCCCGAACCCACGCGGATCGTCGACGTCTCCGCCGCAACGCGCGAGATCAGCACTTCCGGCGTCGAACCGGCAAACGACGTCGTGTTGTGATGCTCCGCCAGCCAGTAGCGCGCATAGCCGAGACGTTCGCAGGTCTTTGCGAGCTCGATCGTCTCAAGCACGGCATCCCGCGCGGTGCCGCCCTTGCGGATCGGAGACTGGTCGAGGGCGCTGAGCTTCATCGGTCAGGCCATCCGCGATTTGACGACAGCGCCGAGCCCGACGAGCCGGTCAATGTCTGCCTCGCTGTAGCCTGCCTCGCGCAGCACGCTTTCGTTGTCGGCCGCGAAGTCTGGAGGCAGCTCGCGCGTCGACGCCTTGGTGCGGCTCAGTTTTACTGGTGAGGCGATGCCGCGATAGCCGTCCTTCTCGATGACCATCTCGCGAACCTTCGTCTGCGGGTCCGTGAGCGTCTCCTCGATCGTATTGAGCGGGCCAGCGGGTACGCCTGCTCTCAGGAGTTCAAGGGACACGGCCACGCCATCAAGCGTCGCGAGCTTTTCGCGCAACGCCGCTGTCAGCGCGACGCGATTGGCATTACGTGCAGGTACGGAACCAAAGCGCGGATCTTTCGCAAGCTCCGGCAGGCCCAGAACCGTCATCGCCTTGCGGAACTGCGCCTCATTGCCGATGCCGAGATAAATGGGTCTCGTCGCCGTCGGGAACAGGTCATAGGGCGCGAGGTTCGGATGCGCATTGCCGAGCAGCTTCGGGATGCGCCCGCCCAGGAGCCAGTTGCCCGAATGCGGATGCAGGATCGAGATACCGGCGTCGTAGAGCGCGACCTCGACGAACTGTCCGCGCCCCGAGCGCTGCCGCTCGACTAGGGCCATCAGGATGCCGATGACGAGGTTGAGCCCGGTCGTCATGTCGACCATGGGCACGCCCAGCTTCACGGGCCCCGACTCGGGCGAGCCATTGCAGGACGAAAGGCTCACCATCGTCTGCACGATGGCGTCATATCCAGGCATGCCACCGAGAGGCCCCTCGGCGCCAAAGCCAGTTACGCGCGCATGGACCAGTCGGGGGAACTTCGCGCTCAGGACATCGGTTCCCATGCCCCATTTCTCGAGCGTGCCGATCTTGAAGTTTTCCACCAGCACGTCGGCATCCTCGAGCAGGCGGAATACCACCTCGCGCGCCTCCGGCTTGGTCAGGTCCAGCGCCATGCCGCGCTTGTTGCGGTTGATGTTGAGGTAGTAGGCGGATGCCCCTGACGCTGCGTCATCATTGCGGAAAGGGGGGCCCCACTCGCGTGTCTCGTCACCGGCGGGGGGCTCGACCTTGATGACGTCCGCGCCATGGTCACCCAGGATCTGCGTTGCATAGGGGCCGGCCAGGACCCGGCTCAGGTCGACCACCTTTATGCCTGCCAGCGCGCCGCCATTATTGCTCATTTCAAGCTCCAGTTCCGGCCCTGCTTAGCGCAGTTTTGAGGGTGCGGTCCACAAGGGAGGGATTTGCCTTTCTGCGGCGGGCGGGCATATGGTCGCCCCGCGAATTTTCAGGACAGTTCCATGGCCCTCGACCTCGAAACCAGAAACCAGCTCATCGATTCCGTCCGCCGCTTCGTGCGCGACCGGCTTGTCCCCGTGGAAGACAAGACGGCCGTCGAGGACAAGGTGCCGGACGATATCGTCGCCGAGATGCGCGAGCTCGGCCTCTTCGGCATCTCGATCCCGACCGAATACGGCGGCCTCGGCCTGACCATGGAGGAAGAGGTGCTGGTCTGCTTCGAGCTCGGCCAGACCTCGCCGGCCTTCCGCTCCGTCATAGGCACCAATGTCGGCATCGGCAGCCAGGGCGTGGTCATGTTCGGCCGCGAGGACCAGAAGAAGGAATGGCTGCCGAAGCTCGCGAGCGGCGAGGCGATCGCCTCCTTCTGCCTGACCGAGCCGGGCGCCGGCTCCGACGCAGCCTCGATCCGCACCACCGCGATCCGCAAGGGCGACCACTACGTCGTCAACGGCACGAAGCGCTACATCACGAATGCCAACAAGGCCTCGGTCTTCACCCTGATGGCGCGCACGGACCCGTCCAACAAGGGCGCGGGTGGCATCTCCGCCTTCTTCGTGCCGTCGAACCTGAAGGGCATCACGATCGGCAAGCCCGACCGCAAGATGGGCCAGCAGGGTGCGCATATCTGCGACGTGATCTTCGAGGACTGCCATATCCCCGCCTCATGCATGCTGGGGCAGGAGGGGCAGGGCTTCCGCGTCGCGATGCAGGTGCTCGACCGAGGCCGCCTTCACATCTCCGCCGTCTGCGTCGGCGTCGCCGAGCGCCTGATCCGCGATGCAGCAAAGTACGCCATGGAGCGCGAACAGTTCGGCCAGAAGATTGGCGAGTTCCAGCTCATCCAGGCCATGCTCGCCGACTCGAAGACCGAAGCCTACGCCGCGCGCTGCATGGTGCTCGACGCCTCGCGCCGCCGCGATGCCGGCGAAAGCGTGACCATGGAAGCCTCCTGCACGAAGCTCTTCGCCTCCGAGATGGTCGGCCGCGTCGCCGACCGCGCGGTCCAGATCCACGGCGGGGCCGGCTACGTCACCGACTACGGCGTCGAGCGCTTCTACCGCGACGTCCGCATCTTCCGCATCTACGAAGGCACGAGCCAGGTCCAGCAACTCGTCATCGCCAAGAACCTCATGAAATCTCTGGGGTAGGTTGGTGCAAGAAAGGGTTTCACGCGAAAGCGCGAAAAGTGAAAACACCGCGCGCCAAAGGCGCGCAACCCCTTTCTGTTCGCGATTTCCCTTCTTTCGCGCCTTTTCGCGTGAAACCTTTCTTCTTCCCCTGAACTAGCAAGGGCACACACATGACCAAGACCATCCGCATCGGCTGCGCGTCCGGCTTTTGGGGGGACAGCTTCACCTCCGCCCCGCAGCTCGTCCAGAAGGGCAACATCGACTACCTCGTCTTCGACTATTTGTCCGAGATCACCATGTCGATCCTCGCCCGCGCGAAGGAGAAGGACCCGAACCTCGGCTACGCGCATGACTTCGTCACGGTGACCATGGCGCAGATCGCCCGCGACGTCGCCGAGAAGAAGATCAAGGTCATCGCCAATGCCGGCGGCATCAACCCGAAAGGCTGCGCGAAGGCGCTCGAGGCGCTGCTGGCGAAGCAGGGCGTGAACCTCAAGGTCGCCTATGTCGAAGGCGACGACGTGCTGCCGCAGCTCGACAAGTGGAAGGCGCAGGGTATCCGCGAGATGTTCACGGGCGCGCCCTTGCCCGACAAGCCGGTCAGCATGAATGTCTACCTCGGCGGCTTCCCGGTCGCGGCCGCGCTGGCCAAGGGCGCCGACGTCGTCATCACCGGCCGCTGCGTGGACAGCGCCGTCACCCTCGGCGCCTGCATCCACGAGTTCGGCTGGACGCCAAAGGACTATGACCGCCTCGCCGGCGGCAGCCTTGCCGGCCACATCGTGGAATGCGGCGCGCAGGCCTGCGGCGGCATCTTCACGGACTGGGACCAGGTGCCGGAGTGGGAGAACATCGGCTACGCCATCGCCGAGGTGTCCCCGGATGGCTCCTTCGTCGCGACGAAGCCCGAAGGCACCGGCGGCCTCGTTTCGCTGGGCACCGTCGGCGAGCAGATGCTCTACGAGATCGGTGACCCGCAGGCCTACATGCTGCCTGACGTCGTCTGCGATTTCAGCGGCGTCACGATGGCGCAGCTGGGCAAGGACCGCGTGAAGGTGGCGAACGCGAAGGGCTATGCGCCGACCGCGACCTACAAGTGCTCCACGACCTTCGAGGACGGCTATCGCATCGGCAACCTCGTCTCCATCAGCGGCATCGACGCCCCCGCCAAGGCGCGGCGTACGGGCGAAGCGGTGCTGAAGCGCATGGAAGGGATCCTGCGCCAGCGCAACTGGGGTCCCTACACGGAGACGTCGCTCGAAGTCCTTGGCGGCGAGGACGCCTACGGTGCACAGGCGCACAACTCGGGTACGCGCGAGGCGATCCTGAAGCTCGCCGCCAAGCACCCGCGCAAGGAACCGCTCGAGGCCATGATGCGCGAGCTGACCTCCTCCGGCACCTCTTTCGCGCCCGGCACCTCCGGCTATGCAGGCCTGAGGCCCAAGGTGACGCCCGTCGTGCGCCACTTCGCCTGCCTCATCCCGAAGAAGGATGTTCCGGTGACAGTGCACGTTGGCACCATAAGCTTTCCATCGCACGAGGATACCGCAGGCGGCTTTGACTGGAAGCAGGTCAAGCGCCCGGAGGTGACGGCAAAAGCAGGACAGACGGAGACCACTGTTCCGCTCATCCGGCTCGCCTTTGGCCGCTCCGGCGACAAGGGCAACAACTCGAACATCGGTGTGCTGGCGCGCAAGGCGGCCTACGCGCCCTACATCCGCGCCGCGCTGACGGAAGAGGCCGTGGCGAAGTGGTTCGCGCACCTCTTTGAAGGCGGCAAGGGAAAGGTTGAGCGCTTCGACCTGCCAGGCACGCACGCGCTGAACTTCCTGCTGCACGACGCGCTGGGTGGTGGCGGCGTCGCGAGCCTGCGCAATGACCCGCAGGGCAAGGCGCTGGCGCAGCAGTTGCTCGAATTCCCGATTCCCGTGCCCACCAGCATCGCGAAGGAGGTCGCGGCCTGACACGCCTCGACCGCCTGCTGAAGGAGATCCGCGCTTGCCGCATCTGCGCGGACGCGCTCCCGCATGAGCCGCGCCCCGTCCTCAGGGCCAAGGCCACCGCGCGCATCCTGATCGCAGGCCAGGCCCCCGGCACGCGTGTCCACGCGAGCGGCATGCCCTTCACCGATCCAAGCGGGGACAGGTTGCGCGACTGGATGGGCATCGACAGCGACACCTTCTACGACGACACGCGCATCGCCATCGTGCCCATGGGCTTCTGCTTCCCCGGTCTCGACGCCAGGGGCGGAGACCGCGCGCCGCGCCGGGAATGTGCGCCGACCTGGCGCGACCGGGTGCTTGAAGGCCTGACGGCCGTAGAGCTGACGCTGCTCGTGGGCTCATATGCGCGGGCCTGGCATCTGGGGAACCGGGCTCGCCCCACGCTGACCGAGACGGTGCGCTCCTGGAAGGACTACGCACCTGGCCACGTTCCGCTGCCTCATCCTTCCTGGAGAAACAACGCCTGGCTCCGTCAAAATCCGTGGTTTGCTGATGAGCTCGTGCCACAGTTGCGCCGCCGGATTTCAGCTATTCTTCGCTCATGACACTCCTCACGAGACTGATGGCAGTCGCACTGGTCGCCGGAGGCCTCTCGGCCTGCGTTGCCGAACGATTGGCGCCCGGCCCGGGCCCAACCCAGCCTGCATTCGTGGACGAGGGGCACTGGAAGTCTTCTGACGGCTTTGTGCTGGCGTACAGCCGGTGGGAAGCACCTGCCGCGAAGACCGTGATCGTCGCTCTGCACGGCATGAATGACTACGGCCGTTTCATCAATGACGCAGCCCGGTATTGGCAGGCCCGAGGAATAGAGACCTATGCCTACGACCAGCGCGGCTTCGGTCGAACGGAAGGCAATGGTCGCTGGCCCGGCCATGACACCATGGCGAGCGATGTTGCCGTGTTTTTGGGGCTTGTGCGGTCGCGTCACCCGGGCGCGCGCGTGTTCGTTCTCGGAGAAAGCATGGGCGGCGCCGTCGCGACCCTTGCGGCGGCGCGAGAAGGTCGCGCCATGGCGGATGGCCTCATCCTTGTTTCGCCCGCCTACTGGGGGTGGTCCAACCTGGACATCGTGAAGCGGGCGGCACTCTGGACCATGATGCAGCTCACGCCCGGTGGACGGTTGACCGGGCGCGGACTGAACATCCGGCCGTCGGACAACGAGAAAATGCTCATTGCCCTCGGTCAGGACCCGTTCGTGATCAAGGCGACGAGGATCGACGCGACATACGGCCTTGTGGATCTCATGGAATCCGCGTGGCAGGCGGCACCACGGGTGGAAACGCCCACGCTGGTTCTGTACGCGCGGGGCGACGAAGTCGTTCCCGCCGGTCCGATCGAGCAAGCCGTTTCGAGCATGAAGGGCCCTCGGAAGTTCGTGTGCTACAGCGACGGCTTCCACATGCTGCTGCGCGATCTGAAGGCCGAGCGCACATGGCGCGAAGTGGCGGATTTCGTAACCGGAACCTCCGGCGCGGGAGCGCCCGCATCGGGTGCTGCGCCTGCGAGCATTCAGGAGTGCCAGTCCTGAACCACCGTCCAGTGTGGCAAGTTTTGCCTCGCAGGAGTTTTTCTTGGGTATACCCCCGGGGGGTAATGCCATCTTTGTTTGACGCAGCCCATTCTGCCGCCTAAACACGGAACAAGTGTTGAGTTTGGCGAAGGCAGAAGGACTCACGGGCCCGTGTCAGCAAAAGAACAGTTTCGTGCACGTGTCGTCGTTGCGGCCAGGGATCTTTTCATTGCGCGGGGTTTCGAGGAAACGTCCATGACCGACGTGGGCGAGGCAGTGGGTGTCTCAAAGCCGACGGTCTATGAAGCCTATACCAGCAAGATCGCTCTCATGGAGGCTGTCGTCGAAAAGGCGGTGGACGACGTGAACCTGACGCTGACGCGGGCGGCGGCACGCGGCGAGATTCCGTTCGTGGACTATATCCGCCGCATGCCGGACGAATGCTGGTCGATGGTGAATGACCCTGATCGCTCAGCCATGTACCGCCTGCTCATCCAGGAAGGGCCAAGCGTGCCGGTCGTGGCCCACGCCTTCGCAACGCGGATCATCACCGAACTCTATCCGGTCTACGACCAGCTCTTTGCGCATGCCATCTCGACAGGAGAGTGTCGCGAGATCAGTGCCGTGGACGGACGCCGCATGTTCATGTCGCCCGTCAACACGGTAATGCTGCAGGCCGGGATGATGAAGCAGGTGCCGCTCGACGAGGCGCAGGTGCGCTCGTTCTTTGGCCACTATTTCGCAATGCTTGAAATGTATCTTGTTCCCGCGGCGAAGCGCGTAGCCTAGCGCCGCCAGCCCAGGAACTGCTCGGCTTCCTTCATCACTTCCAGCCAGCGCAGCACCTGCGCGTCCATGACGTCGGCACCCAGGCCCCGCCGTGCATCGACATCCATGTCGAGGATCACGTCGCCTTGAGGGTCCAGGTACATGCGCCCGAAGCGCCAGCGCGAGCTCCAGTCGTTGATCTGTGCCAGGGTCACCCGGCCGCGCGTGGCGTAGCCGGTCCTGAACTGGATGTTCTGGCACGTGCGCGTTTGCGCGCACTCATAGAAATTCACGTAGAAGCGCGTCGAGCCGGCAAAGCTCTCGAGCATCGGTTCCCTGAAACTGTCATTCCCCAGTCGCACGGGAAGCCGCTGGCGGGTGAGCGCTTCGACAACCTGCGCCTCGGTCAGCCCGGCATCGGCACGTGCGGAAGCCCAGCCGGTCAACACAACAGCCAGCGACAGCACGCAGGCAAGAAGGGCCCGGGTCATGGGGCAGCCTCTGCGAGGGACAGGCCGGGAGGCAGCATGCCGACGTCAACCGGCTCGGCGGGCTCGGTCGTCTCCTCGACGATCCGCACCACGCGCCTTGCACAGGCCGAAGCGATGCGCGTGCGCAGGCTATCGGCAGGTGCGACGTAGCCAGGGCTGGAAGCGCAACGCGCGCCGATGGAGCCTTCAAGGCGCTCGCTGCCCGGCAGGCAGAACAGGCCCGATCCATCAGGCTCGACGGCAAATCGAACGCCATTGTCGCCAAACTGCGCGGCGAGGTGGTTCAGGACCTGAACGCGCTCCGCGGAAGCCACCGCATCCATGCGGCGCGGCCTGACATGCATTCCCGTCACGGGAATGGCCTCGATGGCACGAACGGCAAGTCGCTCGCCGGGCTTTCCCGCGAGATGGACGCGAGCCACGAGCCCGTAGTCCCGGCACATGTCGTGGCGCCCCATGTCCTGCGTTCCCCAATGGAGGAAATTGCCGAGGCCATAGAAAACCGGCTTGCCATCGACGAGTTCAACACCGGCTGCCACGTGGTGGTGGTGACCCACCACCATGTCCGCGCCGCTGCGAAGGGCGTCAGCGAAGCGCCGGCGATCCGACGAAGACGTCGTCACATCGAACTCGGCGCCATAATGCGCCGACAGGACCCTGAAGTCGGCCTGGGTCTCCGCAAGGGAGGCCGCCACGGCTGAAACGTCGCGATCACTGACAGTCAATTGTCCGGGGCGATCCTCTCCGGCGCCGACCGATCCGAAGCCGCTGCCGCCAATGCCCAGCGCACCAAAGGCGACCCGCATGCCCCGGCGCTCGATGGTGCGTGCCGAGGCGGCTGCCTCGCGTCCAAGACCGAGGCCCACATGGGCCACTCCCAGCGCGTCGAGCTGGCGGATCGTCTCGCGCGCGCCTTCCAGTCCATAGTCCATGGAGTGGTTGTTCGCTGTCGAGAAGACATTGAAGCCAATGCGGAGCAGTTCGCGCACGCCGTCGGGATGCGTGCGGAAGCCAAACATCTTCAGGCTGGCAGGAAGATCGTTCCGGTCGGTCACGACCGTTTCCAGGTTGGCAAAATTGATGTCGCCATTGATCAGCGGCGCGATCCCCGGCGTGGCTTCCCCAAACGCCATCCGGGACCCCATCTTGAAGGCGAAGCCGGCGTGAACAGTCTGGAAGCTGCCGTTCAGGCCGGTGTCCCCGGCGAGCACGATGGACAGCTGGCGTTCAGCGGGCGCCTCGGGCTTCGCAGGCAGCGGCGCTGCAATCGGCGGAGCGAGGTCCATCGACAGCACCTGAAAGCGGCTCTCATTGCGGGGCACCTGCACGAGAAGCGGCGCCTTGAGCGACGGAAGGTAAGCGCTGATGGCTGTGATGCCGTCTCCGGCTCGCGGTGGACCGGCGACCCTGGCGACCAGCGCCAGAAGGACAACCATGATGAAGACGAGGGCAGCGGCAGTACGCATTGTCGGCGGACCCATCGGGGATTGAATGAGTTTCTGCGACTAAGCACGCACCGGTCCGGAATGCATCCTGCTTCGCCCCGCACATGTGCCAGAAACGTCACTTCTCGTTCCGGGTGCAGCAGGCTTCTACGCAGGCGTGAATGTGCTTATGGTGATATCCCTCAGAGGGGGAAGACACGCATGACTACCACCGCTTCAGGCCAGCACGTCAGCATTCCCCCACGGGCCCTGATGGCGGTTGTCATCGGCAACTGGCTCGAGTTCTACGACTTCATCGTCTACTCGTTTTTTGCCGTCCAGATCGGCAAGGCGTTCTTTCCGGGTGACGATGTCTGGCTGTCGCTGCTGTTCGCAAGCCTCGTGTTCTGGGCGGGCTTCATCACGCGCCCCATCGGCGCCGCGGTGCTTGGCGCCTACGCGGACAGGGTCGGGAGGAAGGCCTCCATGACACTGACCATCCTCCTGATGGCTTTCGGCACAGGCATGCTGGCCCTGACGCCGGGCTACGACACGATAGGCATTGCAGCGCCCATCCTGCTGGTGATCGCGCGCCTGATCCAGGGCTTCTCCTGCGGCGGCGAGGTGGGACCCGCAACCACTTATCTGCTGGAGGCCGCATCGTCGAAGGAACGCGCGGCCTACACCGCGTGGCAGGGCATCACGCAGCAATTTGCGGGCATCATGGGATCCGGCCTGGGCCTCATCCTTGCGGCCAATCTCAGCACCGAGGACCTGGAATCATGGGGATGGCGCGTGCCGTTCCTCATCGGCATCCTGATCGGTCCGGTTGGCATGTACATCCGTCGCGCGCTGCCCGAGACGATTGAAAGGCACGAGGTGCACGACAGCGGCGTGGCCGTGGTGCAGAACCTGTTCCGGCACAATGCCACGGCCGTGTTCCTGGGCATCCTCTGCATCCTCGGCCCGACCGTGTCGACCTACGTTTCGGCCTACATGACGAGCTACTCGATCACGACGCTGGGCCTCTCGAATGCCGATGGCCAGTTTACGACCCTGTGTGGATACATCGCGGCGCTGGCCGGGTTTCCCATTGGCGCCTGGTTCTCCGATCGCTTCGGCGCAAAGGTCTCGATCATCGTGCCGCGGGTCATCTTCCTCGTGATTGTCTACCAGGCCTACATGATGATGACCGCCGAGGGAGCTACACTTCAGAGCATCGTCCTCGTCAACGTGGTGCTGAACTTCATCCTCGCGGTCTCGTATGGCGGCCTGTACGCGCTCCTCACGCAGGCCTTCCCGAAGGCGGTACGTTCGACAGGCGTCTCGATCGCCTATGCCCTGTCGGTGACGGTCTTCGGTGGCTCGACGCAGACGGTGCTGACGTGGCTCATCGCTACGCTGAAAGACCCGTTGGTGCCGGCCTGGTACCAGATCGGCGCCAATGTGCTCGCGCTCATTGGCGTGTTGCTGATCACGTCAAGGCACGAGCACAAATAGTGCGTTCTGCAGGCGCTACGCCTTCAGCGCAGCGTCGAACAGGTTCATGCTCCAGGCAAACCACACAAGCCACACCAGGCTCAGCAGGACGGCCGTCTCCTTGAGGCGGCCCAGCAGGCCGCGCTCGGGGCTTGTCCACGCGATGTAGGCGTGGGCAGCCGCCAGCAGCACGCCCGCGCTCGCCACCCAGCCGACCTTCTGCATGAAGGCCAGAGAGCTGTCGATCGACGAGTCGAGGCTCCAGGGGCTGTCGGACACCGTGGCAATCAGGATCCCGGCGATGCCACCGATGAAGAACAGCATGGCAATGCTGACGAACCACGTGCCGAGCCGCAGCATGCGGGCCGGTCCCGACCAGTCCTGTTCAACGCCATGGTGGCGCCGGATCATCGCGGCAACGGGTACGCCGATGATGTTGAGGATCACGATCCCCATCGACAGGCCGAGCCCGAGCAGCAGCAGGCCGGCGTTGCGCATCGGCGGGGCCCGCTCGAAGATGGCGACGCCGGACGAGCTTGGCAGCATGCGCATGACGCCGTCGCTTCCCTGCGTGAACACGAGCTTGCCCTGGCCATGCTTCTCGAGGAACAGGCCGTCACCCGCAGGATGGAAGACGCGCGGCTGGCCACTCAGCGTGGTGAAGGCATCAACGGTGATCGTGCCGTCTTCGCGGGCCGTGACCGTGGGCTGGCCGAGTTCCGTGAGAAGGCGGAGCAGCGACGTGTCGGCGCGCCTGGATGTCAGATAGCTTCCCTCCACATCCTTCGCGACAAGGCCCTTCACGGCGTCCTTCGCAGGAAGGGCTGTTGTGTCGCTGACCGGGAAGTACCGGTCCATGAACTTGGCCCAGAGCGGCGAACGCGGTGGTGTCGAGGCCTTACCGGCGCTGTTGTAGGAAACAAAGAAGCCAAGGTTCTGGCCCGGAACGAGATGAAGGTCACTGTGGAAGTAGACCGTGTCGCCGCCGTGACCGACAATGCGCTGTCCATTGCGCGTCTCTTCATAGAAACCGAGCGCGATGCCATTCTGCCTCGGATCATAGGCCGTGACCGTGTTCAGCATCTGGGTGACGGTTTCTGCCTTCAGGATGCGCTGTCCCTCGAGTTCGCCGCCGGCAAGCATCGCCAGCATGAAGCGCGTCATGGCAAGCGCGCTCGCCGACTGGCTGCCGGCGGGATAGCCGTTGACGATCTCGAAGTCCTTCGGTCCGCCCGAGGCGAGCACGTAGCCTTTCGACATGTGGGGTTCGAAGGCTTTGGGAAGGGGCGTGCGCAGCGTCGATTGTGTCATGCCCAGCGGCTTGAAGATGTTGTCCTCGACATATTGGTCGAACGGCACGCCGGAGATGCGCTCCACGATGTAGCCGGCGAGGGACGCGCCGTAGTTCGAATAGGACGGCGTCGACCCCGGCGCAAAGATCTGGTCGGGAATGTTGTTGCGCACATAGTCCGCGAGGTTGACCGATCCCTTCTTCTGCGCGCCGAGGTTCTTGAGCGTCTCCTGGAAACCGCCGCGATGCGTGAGCAGGTTGCGGAGCGTCACGGGCTTGCCATGGGGCTGCGGCAGCTTGAAGTCGAGATAGGTGTTCACGTCGGCATCGAGGTCGGCCTTGCCCTGCTCGACGAGCTGCATCACCGAGGTCCACGTAAAGAGCTTCGTGACAGATCCCGTGCGGAACAGGGTCAGCTCGGGAGAAACGGGAACGCGCTTTTCGAAGTCGGCAAATCCGTACCCTTTTGAAAACAGGACCTTGCCGTCTTTCACGACGGCAACGACGGCACCCGCGATGTCAGACTGTTCGATCTGCAGGGGCATCAGCCCGTCGAGGAAGGCTTCGACATCCTGTGCCGTCATTTCGCGCCCGACCGGTGCCGCGGAAGTGGCTGGAGCAGTTGCTGCTGCAGGCGCGGCTGGCGCGTCTGCCGCGACGGCGTTGCTGGCGAGCGCAATAATGGCGGTGGCCGCGAGCACGCTCGCAGCAAGCATCTTGTTGATCACGTCGTAATCCCCCAAGGCCCGCGACGTGCGAGCCTACCCGCCTTCATTCAACATGTGCGTGTTGCACATTTCAATTCAGTTTGTGGTGAGGGTTTCCCCGCACAGGCGAGCGCAAGGCAACACTCATCGCCCGTACAGGGAATTCGGCGGCAATGGTCGCGCCGTGCGCGTCGCGACCGGCGTGGTTACCAGGAGCCGATGTTCGGCATCGTGGTCCAGGGTTCGGTCGGCGTGAGGGCAGGTCCACGCTGCAGCAATTCGATCGAGATGTTGTCCGGCGAACGGACGAAGGCCATGCGACCGTCGCGCGGCGGCCGATTGATCGTGACACCCTTGTCCATCAGTCGCACGCAGGCGGCGTAGATGTCGTCAACCGCAAAGGCGAGGTGACCGAAATTGCGACCGCTGGAATACTCGTGCTCATCCCAGTTGTACGTGAGTTCGATTTCGGCCTCGGGGCTCTCCGGTGCTGCAAGGAAGATGAGCGTGAAGCGTCCAGCGGCATTTTCCATGCGACGTTTCTCGATCAGGCCGAGCGCGCCCACATAGAAATCCAGCGAAGCGCCAAGATCGCCAATCCTCACCATCGTGTGCAGGTATTTCATGGGCGTGTTCCTCCGGCAGTGACGCGTTCAGCTCTTCTGTGCCTGCGCCATGTGGTGGCGAATGACCTCTGTGACGATGAAGTTCAGGAACTTCTCCGCAAACTCCGGATCGAGCTTGGCCTGCTCGGCCAGGGCCCTGAGGCGTGCGATCTGCTGCGCCTCGCGTTTCGGATCCGCGGCCGGCATGCCGGTGCGCGCCTTCAGGGCGCCGACCTGCTGCGTGAACTTGAAGCGCTCGGCCAGCAGGTGGATGAGGGCTGCATCGATGTTGTCGATACTGTCCCTGAGGCGCAGCAGTTCGTCAGTCGTGTTGGTCATTGTGGCGGCTCAGCTGGTACGAAAGATGGGCCTGGACGGCAGGCCACTCGGAGGCAATGATGGAGTAAACGCAGGTGTCACGCAACGTACCATTTGAATGGCGCTGGTGACTGCGCAGGATGCCATCCAGCTTGGCGCCAAGCCGTTCGATGGCACGCCGGCTCTGATGGTTGAAGAAGGATGTGCGGAACTCGACGGCGATGCAGTCCAGGGTTTCGAAAGCGTGACGCAGGAGCATGAGCTTGCATTCCGTGTTCAGCCCTGTGCGCTGAACCCGTCTTGCGTACCAGGTGGATCCGATTTCAACCCGCTTGTTGACGGCATCGATGTGCATGTAGCTCGTCATGCCGGCATAGCGACCGTCGGCTGACTTCACGGAGAACGGCAGCATCGAGCCCTTGCTGCGCAGGTCAAGGCGCCGGTCGATTTCCGCGGCCATGTCCTCCGCACGTGGCACGCTTGTGTACCACAGGTTCCAGAGTTCGCCGTCGCGGGCAGCCTCCTGGGCCGCTTCCACGTGCTGGCGCGAAAGAGGTTCGAGCGAGGCGTGTTTCCCCTTCAGCGTAACGTCGTCGGGCCAGGGCATGGCATGGGTTCCTGTATCAGCCCGACAAACAAATACGCCGCCCGGGGTCCTTGCAAGACCCGGGGCGGCGTCAAATT
>CAZYFM010000006.1:0-7087 GCA_964646885.1 uncultured Flavobacteriaceae bacterium | reverse complement strand
GCAACCCAGTTCGCGCCGCCAAACATGCGCACATAGAAGTTTCCGGCAGACGCCGGGAGTGTGGTCGCGGCAACCATCAGTGCGGTGGACGCCAGCAGGGCAATTTTCTTGTTCATTCCATGCTCCAAACCTTCAGGTCCGTCCGCAGGAGCTTCCGGGCCTTTCTTCAACCATTGTCTCAACGCATGGTTACGAAACGGTTAGGGGAATCGTTCGACCTGTGCCTGTTCATGATCCCGGGGACAGAAAAGGCCGCCGCGGCAATGAGCCGGGCGGCCTTCCTTAGGATTGACGCTTCGTAAATCAGAGGCCGACGGTCAGCCCGACTGTCACCGAGTGCGTTTCCGTGTCGACGCTGCCGGAGAGCGGATTGACTTCGCTGGGGGCCGGGATGGTCACATCCGGCCCGCTGAAGTACCTGTATCCGATACCCAGCGTGTGGCGTTCATCGATCGGCAGGTGCAGGCCAGCGCCCAGCTGCCAGGCAAAGCCGCTTTCGCTGAACGTGTTGCTGACGGCCTCGCTCGGATAGACACCGTCGACCTGCGCCTCGGCCCAGCCAATGCCGCCACCGACATAGGGCTTCAGGCCTGCCACCTGGAAGTCGTACCAGGCGTTGGCCATGATCGAGAAGGCGCTGTGCTGGTATTGCACGCTTCCGTTTGAAGTGGCCAGAGCATCAGGCACTGCCGACGTCGTGGTTGAAGACACCCAGATCGCGTCGACATCGTTCTCGCGATAGGCAATTTCGCCCTCAACGCGCAGGCCTGGCAGGACAGTATTCAGGTTCATGCCGACCGCAGCCGAAATAACGAAGCCGATGCGCGGATCATTGCCGAATTCGAAGGTCGTGAACTGGCTCGTGGCCGACGTGCTGACCGAAAACGCATTGTCTCCAAGCCAGTTCGCGCCGCCCGCGACGTTGACGTAGTAGTCGCCGGCATTCGCGGCCGGAATGGCGACCAGGGTTGCCGCAGCAACAGTCGCAAGCAGGGTTTTTCTAGAAATCATACGCATCTCCTCGAAATCAGCAGCAAGCCCCCGCGAACTACGGCAGCCCTTCCTTCGTCGAGAGGTGGCAGTGCGTGGTTAACAAAAGGTTAAATCAGGGTGGCGCCGAGGCCTCACAGGCCCATGAAGGCGCTTTCAAGCAGCGGATTGGTGGTGCCCTGTAACTGGTCGATCATCGCATTGCGGCGAAGCTCTTCGTTGTCGGGCGGATCAAGTGCCATCCAGTCAAGCAGGAGGTCCTTGTCGCTCACCGCTTCTTCCAGCGGCAATCCGTAGACAAAGTGCATGTACACGATCGAGCGTGCCACATCGCCCTTCACCTCGTCGCGAGGCTCGACGACGGCCTGGCTGCCGATCCCGCGCCTGAAGGAGGGGCAGAACTCCGGAAAGCGCGGCTTCACGGACTGGGGCAGCGTTCCGAACCGGATGCGTCCGCGGCTGGAATTGACCTTCTGCAGCGCAGGCCAGAGGTTCTGCAGGTCTGCCATCGCGCGTTGCACGCGGCCTGCCTGGCAGGTCCGGTCCGTGCAGCCCGGCTCGGTCTCTGCAATCGCGTCGGCGGGAAACACGTGTTCGACCGAGAGCTTCTCGCCCGGCAGCGAAGAGACACGGGAGGCGTCGAAGCTGACACCGCAATAAAGTTCTGTTCCACCCTCGGGGTAGAGTTTCTTCCAGAAAATGCGGCGCGCATCGTCGTATGAAGCATAGGTGCGCTGGCCACCTTGCGGCCAGGGCAGCTCGGACAATTGCTGCCAGCCCGTCTGCGTGGCCGGCAGGGCGCCCGCCATGCGCGGCTTGTTGAGGGGCTGTGCAACGTCGGCGTCCTGAAGGAAATCGGTCGCACATCCCGCCAGGACAATCGCAGCCACCACGCATGCCAGCAAGCCGCGCAGGGCGCGATCAGCAAAAAATGGCCTGTTCATGCTTCGTGACCCCCATCGAATCAGCTCTACGTGCCATTGTGACGCTTGAACCGTGTTCAAATGCGAGGGCAAACTGGCGCTTCAAGGGCCAACTCCCGAAGGGAAGGGATCGTTTCATGTTCGAGTTCTTCACGAAGCACCCGCGCAGTGTCGGCGAGACCTATCTCGAGCACATGGAAATGGCCGCCGGATTTGGCGTGGCGATGATCGTCGGTGGTCTTGCGTGCCTGGTGCACGCCCTGGTGCCGGCCTGGTTCGAGCGGACGGGCAGCCGCATCATTTCGCACCTGCACACGCGGATGGTCGTGAGCCGCCGCCGCAAGGGCTCCACGATCGAGATCGATTACGCCATTTAGGGCGTCTCCGGCATTTTCACCGCGCGTCCCGTTCTTGATGCAGGTCAAGGCGCTGGTCAGCCGCGTCTGGTTGGGTGCACACTGAAGAAGTCCATCCAGCGGGGCACCCCATGTCAAACATTGCGACGTCTTCCCGTGAGCGGGCGCCGGCAAAGCTGCGGCTCAGGGCGCCGACCATGGAGGATCCCTGGGCCTGGCTCACCGCAGGATGGCACGACCTCTGGAAGCAGCCAGTCTTGAGCCTGGGCTACGGTGCGGCCTTCGTCCTCGTGGGACTGGCGGTCACTCTGGGCCTCTGGGCTGCGGGACTTGAATCGATGGCGCCCACACTCGCGGCAGGGTTCACGCTCGTCGGACCCGTCTTTGCCATCGGCCTTTATGAAATGAGCCGAAGGTACGAAGAAGGGCAGGCCGTCCATTTCAGGGACGTGGTGGCAGTGCCGTTGCCTTCTCCGACGCAGATGGCCTTTCTCGCCTATGCACTGATGTTCCTGTTCCTGGTCTGGATACGCCTTGCCACGCTGAACTACGCCATGTTCTCGCATGGTGACTATGGTCCGCTGTCGGAATTCATCTCGTTTGCACTCAACAGCACGCAGGGCCTCACCATGCTCGTTGTTGGAACGGCGATCGGCGGAGTGATTGCGCTGGTGGCTTTTGCGCTCAGCGTCGTTTCGGTGCCAATCCTGATGCGCCACAACGTCGATGTGCTGTCGGCGATGTGGCTCAGCATCAGGCTGGTCTGGGAACACCCCGGGCCGATGCTGCTGTGGGCATGGCTGATCGCGGTGCTCGTCGCCATGGGTCTGGCGTCGATGTTCGTAGGGCTGGCGCTGGTGTTTCCGCTCATCGGGCATGCCACGTGGCACGCCTACAGGTCACTCGTCATCGTCGATTAGGATGCGCTGTGCGGCGCCGTCCATGTCTTCGTACTGGCCGGATTTCAGCGTCCAGACAAAAAGCCAGACGCCCAGCGCCCCCAGGATGATGGCTGCAATCGTGATGACGTAGAAGATATCCATCTTCAGTTCCCTCGCCGCGCGAGCCGCAGCGCATTGAGCATGACGACGAGCGATGAACCCGACATCGCGATGGCCGCAATCAGCGGCGTTACCATGCCGAGGGCAGCCAGCGGAACCGCCAGCACGTTGTAGGCCGCCGAGAACGCGAAGTTCTGGAACACAAGGGTGCGTGCGCGACGCGCCACATCGACGGCTTCGACAATCGGGTTCAGGTCTTCGCCCTGGAGGATCATGTCAGCCGCGGTCTGGCTGGCCTGGACGGCGGTTCCCGGAGACACGGAGACATGCGCCAGCGAAAGGGCCGCCGCGTCGTTCAATCCGTCGCCGACCATGAGCACACGGTGTCCCTGTGCCTTCAGCTGTTCCAGGTGTCGCGTCTTCTGCGTCGGGTCGCTGCAGGCGGTCCACTTCCCGATGGCAAGCGCGGCCGCGGCCGTTGCCGCAGGACCTTCGCGGTCGCCCGTGAGCATCTCGATCCCGAGATGCATCTGCCTGAGCGCCGCCACGCTTTCGGCTGCGTCCTTTCGCAGGCTGTCGCTGAACCGGAAGACGACCGGCGGGTGTCCTGGTTCCTGGTACCAGAGCTCGCTGCCATCGGCACCGGATGATCCATCGCCGCCCGCAAAGGAGGCGCGACCGAGGCGCACGGCTCCCTCGGGCCCCAGGCCTTCGACGCCGGCACCTGCAATTTCGCGCGCATCGGCCAGCACCGTGCCGGGTCCCGCCGCGTGGGCAAGGGCGCGGGACAGCGGATGCTTGCTTGCGCGCGCCAGCTGTGCGGCGCGCTCGAGAACGCCAGCCGGCACCTCGCTGGCGTTTGTGAGCACCGGTCGCCCATGCGTCAGCGTTCCGGTCTTGTCGAACACGGCGATGTCCGCCTCCGCGAGACGCTCGAGTGCGTCGCCGGACTTCACGAGAATGCCATTGCGGAACAGGCGGCTCGTGGCCACGATCTGCACCGCAGGCACGGCAAGGCCAAGGGCGCAGGGGCAGGTGATGATCAGGAGCGTCACGGCATTGGTGAGCGCCGCTTCGATCGTGAGCCCCGCGAGCCACCCGCCGATGAACACGAGCAGCGCCGCGCCGTGAACCGTGGGCACATAAAGCTGCGCCGCGCGATCGGCGATGCGCACATATCGTCCGCGGTTCTGCTGCCCGGCCTCGAACAGGCGCGCGAGGTCGGCCACAAGCGAATCCTGGACCCGCTTGGCGGCGGTCAGCCGAAGCACGCCATGGAGGTTCAGCGTACCGGCCTGCAGGACGTCGCCGGCTTTCACCGGCACCGGGGCGCTTTCGCCCGTGACCAGCGAGACGTCCGCTTCAGACGTGCCGCTTTCGACGATGCTGTCGACGGGCACGCGCTCGCCTGCCGCCAGGAGAAGTCGGTCGCCGGGTCGAATGTCCGCGGCTGCGACCACCTGCGTGACTCCGTCGCTCCCGATCCGCGTGGACGTGACGGTTTGCATCGCTGCAAGATCAAGCGCCGCGCCGCGCGCGGTTCGCCGCAGCAGGTGGTCCAGATAGCGCCCGATCAGGAGCAGGAAGGGCAGGCTGACAGCCGCGTCGAAATAGGCATGCTGTCCGCCCTTGAGGGCAGCGTACACGCTCAGCGCCAGGGCCAGAAGGATGCCAAGCGTGATCGGCACATCCATGTTGGCACTGCCGCGTGAAAGGCTGGCCAGCGCCGAGCGGAAAAAGGGACGCCCGGCATAGAGCGCCGTCGGAATGGCGATGATCCCCGAAATCCAGTGGAAGAGCGAGCGCGTCGCGTCCCCCATCTCCCCGTCAAAGCCCGCCCAGACGCAGATCGACAGGAACATGACGTTGGAGGCGCCAAAGGCGGCAACGGCGAGACAGGTCAGGAGAAAGCGGCCTTCCTCGTCATCCTGCTTCAGGATGGCAGCGGGATCATATGGAAACGCCTCGAACCCCAGCTCGTTCACGCGTGCAATGATGCGTTCGGCCGAAACCGCACCGTCGCACCACCTCACATTCAGCTTGGCGGAAGAGAGGTTCACGCGGGCTTCTTCGACGCCGGGAAGCTGCCTGACGCCGTTCTCGACCTTTGACATGCAGCCCGCGCAGCGCATGCCGCGCACGGCCAGTTCAAGGCGTGATGTACCCTTCGCATCCCGCCGCACGAAAGGGGTGGGATCGATCAGGAGCGCCTGGGAGAACGTCGCGGCTGTCATGGCAGGAGGACGCGACGCTTGGCGGCGAACGCGACTTTCTCGGTGCTCTGCGTGTTCGCGATCACGTCCCATTGCCCGCGCATCAGGTCATTGACCCTGGCCTCGTACGCGCCGTCGCCAAGCGACTGCAGCTTCACGGTCCGGTCGAGGTGCGCATTCACCGGATGACGCAGCATCGCCTCGACATCCAGTCCGCTGAGCGGTTGCTGGTCCGCATTGAGAAGCCGCAACCTCACGATGGCCTGTCCACTCGCTTCGCGGTGGGCTTCGATCGTGGCGGACCAGCCCAGGGCGGCCTGCGCCGCCTGCGCATCAAGCTTGCGATTGTACTCCAGACCCTTGAGGTAGGGCTGCTTCACGTCTTCGCCGGCGAAGGTGGAAAGGGCATAGCTGACGAAGACGCTGTTCACGCCAATCGTGACGCCGAAGAACACCAGCATGATCACCAGGACATGCCATCCCTTGAGTTCACGCATCTCTCACTCCTTTTCGGACAGGAAAACGGTGTCGTTTCGGCGCGATTCCTTGGTCGCCGCATCCGTGAACACGAAGCTCACGGGCAGCGACGGCTCGGTCACCGACCGGTCAGGCACGGTAACGAGCACCCGCAGCGTACGCAGTCTGTCTGCAGGCACTTCGACGGGCACGGGAAGCGTCGCATTCTCCATGCCGATGACCTTGATCGAAAAGCCCTCTGGCGCCTCGACCTGCATGTTCAGCATGCGCGTTTCCTGTGCGCGGTTCATGACCTTGACCGTGTAGGCGTTTCGCACGGATCCGTCGGACAGTCGAACATAGGTCGGGTTGCGGTCGCGAAGGACGTTCAGGTCGATCGTGGCGCGGGTCGTCAGTCCGAACAGCATGATGCCGGCGACAGTCAGCAACACCGCAGCATAGAGGATCACGCGCGGCCGGATGAGGCGGTAGTGCGTGGGCTTGCCGTCGATGCGGCACTGGATGTTCTGCGGCGAGTCATAGGCGATCAGGCCGGTCGGCAGGCCGATCCGCTTCATTACCGAGTCGCAGGCGTCGATGCACAGGGCGCAGTTGATGCACTCAAGCTGCTCGCCGTCGCGAATGTCGATCCCCATCGGACAGGCCGCAACACATTGGTTGCAGTCAATGCAGTGGCCACGTCCTTCCCAGGACTGCCCCTTCTTGTGCGGACCCCGTTTTTCTCCGCGGTCGGTGCGATAGGTGACCATCAGCGTATCGCGGTCGATCAGCGCGGCCTGGATGCGCGGCCAGGGGCACATGTAGGTACAGACCTGCTCGCGCATGTGGCCCGCCAGCCAGTACGTCGTGAAGGTCATGATCCCGAGGAAAAGATATGCGGTCGGGTGCGCCGTGCCCTGGAACAGGTTTGCCGCCAGCGTGGGCGCATCATGGAAATAGAAAATCCAGGCACCACCGGTCGCCGCAGCAATCAGGATCCAGGCCGAATGCTTGGCAAGGCGCTTGGCAAGCTTGTTCAGGGACCAAGGCGACTTGTCTAGGCGTATGCGCTCATTGCGGTCGCCTTCGATGAGGCGCTCCACCATGATGTAGAGGTCGGTCCAGACCGTCTGCGGGCAGGCATAGCC
>CAZYFM010000005.1:0-66167 GCA_964646885.1 uncultured Flavobacteriaceae bacterium | reverse complement strand
AGCGGGTCGAAGGTTCGATTCGTTCATCACCCACCAAATGTCCCTGATCCATTTTCTGGGGTTCGTTGCGGGTGCGTGCGCCCGCAGCATCGCGTTGCAAAAAAAGCCGCCCCGGGATGACGGGGCGGCTGGTGGCATCGCGTCCTGAAGCGGGTGTGTCAGAGCGGCTTGGCGACGACGACGTAGACGACCGTCGTGCCCGAGTAGACCGGCTGCAGGTAGTAGGTTCCGCAGTGGTAGTAGAGCGTGCGGTACGGATAGACCACGCAGCCGGCCGGGAAGTACGTGTAGCGCGTTCCGATCACGACGGCCGTTGCGACGGCGGCCCGGGCGACAGGGTGGTAGTGATGGTCGTGATCCCATCCCCGGTCAATGTCGATATCCACATCGTTGCCAATGTTGATATTGCCGTTGTTGACCTTGTTTCCGTTTCCATTCCCGTTGTGACGGTTGTTCGAGATCGAGGTTGCGGTGCGGTTGGGCTGGGGGGCGGCACCCGGTCGTGCGCCTTTCGGTGCAGCTTCGATCGGCAGCGACGCGACGGTCAGCATGATGCCAGCGATGACTGCGCCAACGATGGCCGTTGAAATCCTGTTCATGTGCAATGCTCCTAATTCTTCTTGCGTTCCATGTCGATCCTGGCCGTGCCGGCCGGCGGCTTGAACGAAAACTCATCGCTTGAGAATGATGGCTTCTCGTCCCACTTGAGCACGCTGGTGAACTGCGGCTGGCCGGACAGCCAGGTGCTCGTGATCACGAACTTGAGCGGCAGGGGGCGGTCGCCCTCGGCGATCCAGACCTGCCAGTCCACGCCGCCCTCGCGGAAGGCATAGTGCTGCGTGTCCACTCCATTGATCTTGGCGTAGCCCACGAGGATTCCGGAATCGAGGTGCTCCGACTGGCCGTTGTTCGGATCGCTCCACCTGAAGAGGTCCATCAACGGAAGGTCGACGTCATAGTTCGTGTAGAGCACGTCCATGAGTTCACGGATCGTCGGTGGCGCATCGATCGTGGCGTACAGGCCTGCTACCGGGCCGTACATGGTGAGCGTCTTGCCATCGTAGTAGAACTTGCGGACCTTGCGGTCGGTCGCAACGCTGATCATGAAACCGCCAGGGCGCGCCACCTTGTACTCGATGGTGCCGCCAAACTGCAGCTTTTGTCCATTGCGGTAGACCTGGTCGAGGGTCGTGTCTGCCTTGATCTCGAACTTGCCAATGGTGCCCAGATAGGCGCTCATGCGCTGGAGCGCCTGCAGAGCCTGGGGTTCGACGGCTGCCGACGTTGCGGCCGTGGCTTTCGGCTTGGCGTATGCCATAGTTGCGGTTGCCCAGCCTGCCGCCAGTCCTGTGACCAGCAGAGCCAGTTTGTAGATTTTCATTCGCGTTCTCCGTCAATCTGATCTGGCACGGGACCGGGAGCGGGCTGGCGTTTGCCAACCCTTGTCACCTTTGCCAATCATTCCTGCGTATGGCATGCGGTCATGCATCGCTACTCAGATAGCGCAAAACAAGTGCCGCGATCGCAACTAAAGCCGCCGCGATCGCCCGCGGTTGAGTGTAACCAGAGGTGCCTCATTGAACTGCCGGCGGAAGTGTCTTGCAAAGTGTCCGACATTCGCAAACCCGCAGGCGAGCGCCACCGTCGTGACCCTGGTTTCGGGTGTGGGATTGCTGAGCATCTCGTGGGCACGGTTCAATCTCACGCGCCGCAGAAACTCCGTCGGCGTGTGACCGCGACTTCTCTTGAACGTGTAGAGAAGGTTTCTCACACTCGTCTCGCTTGCGTTTGCGATGTCTTCAAGCAGCAGCGGCCTGGCCCAGTTTGCTTCGATGTACTGTTCGGCGCGCCTGACCTGCCAGGGTGCAACGCCCGAAGGCTGCTTGAGCAGAAGATCGGAGTGGCTGTGTGCGTTTCCAAACAGGAAAGCCACCAGGATCGCCTGTTCCAGTTCTTCAATGGCGATTGCCGACATTTCGTTTTCGTCGGCGATCTTGATCATGCGCCTGACCAGATGGCGCTCAAGAACGCTTGTTGCGCCGTCAAGTCCTGATGCAGGCTCAAACCGCAGGTTCTTTGCGGAAGCTTCACCCACGAGGAGGGTAAGCTTGTTCAGCAGTGCCGTGGTGTCAAAGCGGACAATCAGCTTCTCGAAATCGTGGTCGCAGCCGAGGAGGACCTGATCTCCTTCCGAACAGATGTAAGAGCCTGTCGTGTCGATCGGGACCTGGTCGGCCCTGACTCGGGCGCTGGCTCGTCCCCTGACCGCAAAGACGTGGGCAAAAAAGTCGGCCTGACGAATGCCGATCTCGATGCGGGCACCATGCGCGGCATAGGAGAATCCCATGCTCTTCAGCCGCAAACGATTGCCGCGGGCAAAGAAGCGTTCGCGATCGCGGCTAATGTCAAAGTGTACGTCACCGTACATTGTTGCGACGGCTGGTTCGAGTTCGCCGACATCCCTGGTTCGCACGAACGGGTACGCATCGAGCGGTGGACCATTCAAGCCAAGGAAATCGAGCAGGAACATCGATTGCGTTGTCCGGCTAAACCGGCCTCGACGTCTCTCGGGAGGTTCACTTGCCAATCCGGGATTGGCGGTCGCATGCCTCGGAGACGAAGAGCCAGCCTGCAGACCATCATGAAAGCCGCGAATGCTCCCATCCGCTGCAGCTCCGTGCCACTCAGCAAGTGCAATGGTTGTTCCAAAAGCGCAAACCAAGGCGCTGGAACGAACGTCATTTGCGATGGTTGAGCGATGCCGGAGCCTGAGTGGAGCTGCCACGCCACGAGCTGCCATGTGATGGCATGGGCGTTCCCCGCAGGATTTCGGGGTACTGATTCGATTTAATGCGCGTTATCGACTTTCGTCAGCCTAGCGGGATGCGGCGAGCGTGTCGGAGGGCCGTTCGTCAAAGTGCTGGCGATAATAGCGGGCGAAGTGTCCCACGTTGGAGAAGCCGCAGGCCAGTGCAACGTCTGTCACGGAAGTTCCGTGCTTGCCCTCGATCAGCATCTCCCTCGCATGGCGAAGACGCACCATGCGGAGCCATTCCATGGGGGAGTGATTGCGACTTTTCCTGAACGTATGGAAAAGACTGCGTACGCTTGTCTGGCAAGCGTCGGCGATCCGCTCCATCGTGAGCGGCTGGTCCCAATGCGCTTCCATGTACTCTTCGGCGCGGCGAACCTGCCATGGCGCAGAGGGGCGAGGGTACGATGCCAGGAGTTCAGAGAAATTGTGGGCGTTTGCCACAAGAAACGATGTGAGGATCGATTGCTCGAGTTCAAGAAAAGCGCTGGATGGCATATGCGGCGCGGATTCCAGCATGCTGATCAGGCGGAAAATCAGGTGCCGATGGAAGGCGCCCTGCGGCGTCCTCAGGTCGGAAGCTGACTGAAACCTCAATTCACGCGCCTTCGGGCTGCCCGTCAGGATTTCCAAATGCCTTACCAATGCTGCAGTGTTCACCTTGACGACAAGCTGCTCGAAGGCTCCGGAGTAGGCGAGCGCAAACTTGTCAGACGGTGAGCACAGAAAGGTGTCGTGCTCGCTGATGCGGATCTGCTCGCGTCCTACGGTCGCCTGAGCCGATCCATTCACGGAAAAGAGTTGCGCGTAGAATGCAGTGTCGCGCAGACCGATCTCGATCTCGGCACCGTGCTTGGCATAGGTGAGGCCAATTCCGGACAGCTGGGAGTGATTGGCGACGGTTCGAAATCGCTCGCGACTTCCCTTCACATCGAACGTGATGTCGCCATAAGCGCGGGCAACGGCTGATTCGAGAGCCTCGACTTCCGTGGTCCGGATTTGTGGAAATGCGTCCAGCATGTGCGAAGCACTAGCGCAGAATCAGTCCGGCGTAAATCGCGCGAGCATGTTGTGCCTTAACGTCCACAACGAGCGCCGGGCCTGAAGTGCGTTGTTACTGGCTGGTAGGCACCGACGATTTCGGTGACATGGCCAATCTCGAGTGCTTCTTCGAGGAAAGGCTAACAGCGGCGCGCAAGCCACAAGGAGGAAACAATGCCTCGATGCGCTGAGGCTGAATTTCGTTAATTGCGATTGGCGGCCAGTCTTTGCGCAAACTGAGTGGCGGCCAAAAAGGTCATTTGCTCTTAGTCGCTCATGATAGGGGCCGTCCGTCGTTTCTGCGGCAGACCGGCACGGTAATCATCCGTGAAATACTGACAATCGCAAGGAAAGTGGGATGTCCAAGAGAGTTTCAAATGTCTCCAGACTGGCAATCCTTTGCCTGGGAGCCACCTGTTTCACTGCATCGGCACCGGCCGTGCAGGCGGATGACGAAATCCAGTGGTCCATGACACCGTACCTGTGGCTGCCCTCGATGAGCGCCACGGTCAACCTGGAGCCAAGCCCGGCGATTACCGGCAACGCGAACGTCGAATCCGACCCCACGGACCCGCTCTCGAACCTCAAGTTCGGTTTCATGGGGCTCTTCCAGGCGAAGAAGGGTGACTGGTTCGTGCTGAGCGATATCAGCTATCTCGACGTGGGTGACAAGGCCGGCAAGGTCGTGGAGATCTCGGGTCCCGGCCCGATCGTGATCCCCGTTGACGTTGGAACGAAGATGCAGTTCCAGAACTCTTCGGCTTCCGTCGTTTTCGGCAAGACGGTTGCGGAGGACGAAAAGGCCTCGATCGACGTGTTCGCCGGCGTGCGCTGGATCGGCGCGCGCGTGACCGTCGACTACAAGCTTTCTGCCACGAACGCCTATGTCCCCGTTGCGCAAGGCAGCATCGAGCAGGACCGTGACATCACGAACGCGATCGTGGGCTTCCGTGGAAAGTTCCGCCTCAGCGAAGACTGGTATGCGCACTACTACGCCGACGCGGGTGCCGGCAGCTCGGACATCACCTACATGGGCCAGGTGGGTGTTGGATACAAGACGAGCATCGGCGACCTGCAGATCGCCTATCGCCACATGTATGCAGGTGAAGACAATGCTCTCTTCGAGAAGCTCGAGATGAGCGGCTTTGCGATTGGTCTTACGTCGAAGTTCTAAGCGTTGCGGTTCCGGTTGGCGGCCCCCTGCTGAGTGCAGGGGGCGCTGCCGTACAGAACCTGTCCACCCCAAGGCATGACGCGGCCTGCCCGCGAGACACGAGGATCACAAGTCATGAGCAAGAACGATCACCTGATTGAAGGACTTTCCCGTCGCCAGGTCATGGCGGGCGTAACCGCCGGCGTGGCCGGTGCGGCAGTCTCCGCCGCTGCGCCGGGCATTGCGCAGGCTGGGCCATTCGCGCCGAAGGCCGCCAGACCGCAGCAGAAGGGCCTGAACATCCTCTTCGTGTTCACGGACCAGGAGCGTTACATCAACAGATTCCCGCGCCGACTTGACCTGCCGGCACATGAGCGCCTGCAAAAGACGGGGACGACGTTCACGAACCACTACATTGGTGCCGTGATGTGCACGTCGTCGCGCGCCATCATGATGACCGGCCTGACCACGCCCGACAACCTGATGTTCGAGAATGCGGACATGCCGTGGGTGAAGGATCTTTCTCCCAAGGTGCCGACCATCGGTCACATGCTGCGGAAGGCCGGCTACTACTCAGCCTACAAGGGCAAATGGCATCTCACGCGCAGCTTCGACCAGCATGCGCCGGACCGTCTCTTTACAAAGGAGATGGAGGCTCACGGCTTCTCCGACTACGCTTCTCCGGGGGATGTGGTTGGCCACACGCTGGGTGGCTACGAGTTCGACCACCTGATCTCGGGCAGCGCCGTGACGTGGCTCCGTCGCCATGGCCGTCCGCTCAACGACGAAGGCAAGCCGTGGGCGCTGACGGTCAGCCTCGTGAACCCGCATGACATCATGTACTACAGCACCGACCGTCCCGGCGCGAATGTCCAGGACAATGGTCGCCTTCTGAAGCACGTTGCGCGCGCGCCGAACGTGCCCGAGTACAAGCGCAGCTGGGACTTTCCGCTGTCTGCGACGCGCAAGGAAGCATTCAACGCTGCCGGTCGTCCGAAGGCGCACAAGGAATACCAGGATGCGTGGGATGTCCTCCTCGGCCATGTGCCGAATGAGGATGAGCGCTGGCAGCGCTTCAACGACTTCTACATGAACAGCATCAGCGCCGTTGACACGCAACTGATGAACATCTTCCGCGAGCTCGACACGCTGGGTCTCGCCGATCGCACGATTGTCATCTTTACGGCCGACCACGGCGAGATGGCGGGGGCGCACGGCGGTCTTCGCGGCAAGGGTCCGTTTGCATACGAAGAGTGCATCCACGTGCCGATGCATGTGATCCACCCCGACGTGAAGGGTGGCCGCAGTTCGGATGCGCTCACAGCGCATGTCGACTTCGCTCCGTCGTTGCTGGCGATGGCTGGCGCAGATGCCGGAAAGACTGCCGAGTTCGCCGGACGCAAGCTTCCGGGCAAGGACTTTACGGCTGCCCTGAGCAATCCAAAGTCCGGTTCCACGAACATGCTTCGCGAAGGTGCGCTGTTCACCTACAGCGGCATCGCCACCGTGGATGCCGACATGATCAAGGCGGTCGCGAATGCGATCTCGTCGGGCAAGGACCCGAAGGAGCTGGCCAAAGCCGGTCTCAAGCCGAACCTGAAGAAGCGCGGCACTGTTCGCGCCGTCGTCGACGGCCAATACAAGTTTGCGCGTTACTTCTCGCCGGTGGAACGCCACGTCGTGAAGTCGCTGGACCAGCTCTATGCCAGCAATGATGTCGAGCTCTTCGACCTGAAGGCTGATCCGTCGGAAACGAAGAATCTTGCGGCGGTCAAGGGTGCCAATGCGAACCTCGTCATGGCGATGAGTGCGAAGCTCGAACGCGTGATCAAGGACGAGATTGGCACGGATGACGGTCGCGAGATGCCCGACGTGAATGGCAAGGACATCAACTGGACGCTGCAAAAGAACCTGATCGACTGACAGGCTCTGGTGCATTCAAGCCGGGGGCGTGGACTGCCGGCGCTAGAGAATGCAGTCCCGGGCCACAAGTCCGGGGCTGTGCAATGAGGGTACGGGGGTACCGGTGAGCATTGAGCTGCGATCAGGGCGATGCCTTGAGACGGAACGCCTGCGCCCTTTGGCGAAGATGGCGGGTGCCATCACGCTGACGCTTGCTCTCATGCTGCCCGCCGGTGCGCAGGATTACTCGGTCATCGGGGTCAAGCTGCAGAACCGGGCCAACGATGTGCTGGCGGTCATGGGGTTCCAGGTCGTTCCTGACCTGACCACCAGTTCACTGTCGATCAACGACGCGGGAGGCGAGAACCCGACGCTGGTGATGTCCCAGATCGGTGCGGGCTTTGCCATCAGCGACTCGTTTCCCCTGTTCATCGAAGGCGGCGTATCTTATGGCCGCTATGATCCGGTTTTTCTGGCAAGCAATGGCGTAGATACCCTGCGGGTTCCCGTGAAGTGGAACAGCCTTGCAGCCGGGCTGGGGGTTGGGTGGGACTTTCGCCTGACCGAGACACTCGTGCTGCGTCCCATCGCCAACATCAATACGGGCCTTGTTGCGTCGGACGTGCGGGTGGCAGGCGAAGTGCTTGAGGACAAGACAGGGCAGGACCTCGACTTTCTCAAGAAGGGTGCGTTGCGTACCTATGGTTACGGCGGCTCGCTGGTACTGGACTACGAATACTATCGTCCGGACTACCTGATTGATGCCGAGGTGCGGTACTCGGTGATGCGCCTGGATAGCTACAACAGCTCGGAGACCGTTCGCGGACATGCTGACATCGCGAACCTCAATGTGTGGACGCGGTTGCGCGCCCCGCTGAAGGACTGGACGGCTTTCGAAAAGCCTTTGCGATACGTGGTCGAACTGACGCACTCCGAGTTCCTGACGGATGACCAACGCGGCGTACTCGGTTTCGACAAGCTGACCTCTTTCGGTCTTGGGCTCGAAGTCGAGACGACAACGCTCAATCTTCCGATCACGCGGGGACGCGTCGTTGGCCGCTACGAGTTTGGCGAGAACGTATCCGGTTTTTCGCTCGGGTTTGCTGTATCCTTCTGACGTCCCGTTGTCGTCATGAGGCGTAGAGATGGCGCAGGATGAGTTCGGCCTCGGCTTTGTCCATCGTCGCCAGATCCCTGAACATTGCCGATGCGAAGCCGCAGGCCGCCTGGGCTTCGGCCTTGTCCTTGTAGATTCTGGCTCCTGATGCGACTTCGGCTGCCCCTCCCACAAGCAACGGGGCGTGACGCCTCGCGAGATCGGTTACCGCTGCCTCGCCCTTCGTGGGGTCATGCGGTACGGGTTTGTCGAGTGCGTTTGCGACGAGCGCGTTCATCGTGTCGGTCAGGCGCTTCTCGCCATCTTCGCCGATTGCGGCCTGCAAGCGGCTGTTGTCGAGAGGCACCCCGAGTTTCGTTCCGAACTGATAGAGGATGCAGGCCTCTGGGTCCCTTTCATTGAAGCGTGCAAGCAGGTCGGACATCGTGACTGCGAACTGGACCAGATCTTCGCCGCGCGCCCTCGGGATGTAGAGAATGATGGCATCGCTCAGCGTGCTTGCGCCGATCGCCGGTGCCTGCTCCAGCAGCTCGCTGGCTCCGCCTTCCTCATAGGCCTTGCGAGCGGCTTCACGGAAGCGCTTTTCGGTGTCCGGGTAATCCCGGAAGACCCTTTCGAGGGCGGGAATCTTGCGAAGGCCTGCCTTCAGTTCCGATTCATACAGGGCGTCAAACTGACCAGACCGAAGCCATGCCCCGGCATACTGCTCGACGTAGGGAGTCAGTGCGGGTTTGGCCAGCGTCGGGAGGGCCACGATGAAGGCCACAATGATTGCCGTTCTCAAGCCCTTGGCGGATTCGGGCAGGAACGACGCGAGGAGGGCGCCGATGGCGCCACCCGCGGCCCCTGCGAGGCCTGCGGTCACGATCGACACAAGATCCATTCCGAACATTGCTGAGGCTCCAGAATTGCCCGCGGAAGCTAGCATTGATCGCAGTGGCGGCATACCCAATTGCGGTGATGTTCTGCGGTACCAGGGAGGGCTATCGTGTCGTGTTACAACATGCGGGTGCTTCACGGTGTCCCGCGGAGTGACAACAAGGAAATCCAATGCGCTCGCCCATCATCCTATCCGTGCTGCTGGCCCACATTTGCGTTTTCCAGGCCGCGCATGCGGAAGACTTCGACATATCGCCGGCTCCGGCGAGCGAGCGGGGTCGTATCGTGACGGCTGGTAGTGGCACCCGATACACAGATCCGGATGGCTGGTTTGTGGTCGACATTCCTGCCGGCTCGAAAGGAGAAATCGCGCGCAAAGACGGAGTTGAGACGCTGCTCGTCGAGTACCCGGACGGCCCTCAGGGACAATACCGGTTCTGCATATTCGGCAAGGAGCCGATGGACTCGAAGCCGGCTTCCTTTTCCATCCTCCAGGCCCGGACGCAGCAGGGTTTCACCCCGGCATTCGAGGCCGGCTTGTTCGATGGCAAAATGCCTCCCCAAGTGAACCGTCGGATGGTGACCCTCAACGAGTTTGGGGAGGGGTTCAAGACGCGCCTGAAAATGAACGTTTGGAGCACGCCTTCAACCCAGGCTGCAGAGCGCCTTCCCATCGTCTTTGTTCTCGGGTCGATGGAAACGCCTCGAGGCGACATCAGCTTGGGGTGTGAACTCCTCAATGATTCACAAGCCGATGCGATCATCTCGAACGCGGTTCGGATCGCAGAGGGGGCGCTGCGCTAACGCTCCCCCGTGTCTTGTGCCGCCTGCGGGTTGCCTTTGCATATCGCAGGCGCCCGATAGCGGAGGCGCAGCAAATCGAAATAGTTCTGGCCCAGGGCGATTTTGCGGAATGCCTCGTCGTCTATGTCCCTGAATATGTCGCTCGTCACGCGCAGTTCCTCGGCGTAGACGTCGTCGGCCTTTCGCCAGAGCGCGACAAAGTCGGTTCCGGGCAGCAAGCGGTCGGAGTAGCGGTTGATGAACCGGACGTATTTCTCGCGGGCCCCTGGCTTTGAAAAGGCCACATCGTAAAGAACCCGCCACGACAGGTCGGCCATCAGGTTCGGATGCCGGTCAAGGAGCGTGGACACAATCCGGATGTGGTCGTCCGCGGACATCGTGGTCAACTCCTTCGAGAGACCGAGATGCATCCAGATGATGCGGTTGTTCGGGTAACGGCGAACCACTTCCTGCATGAGCGACAAATACCGGGTGGGTTCCGCGTTCGACCCGATGTCGGCGTGGATCGCCAGCGGAATGTCGCGCCTGGCCAACTCGCGCATGAAGGGAGCCCAATTGGCGATGGCCTGAAGCGGTGTTGACCTGTGACCGTTTCCGAACAGGGCCTGTTTCACGAGGTTCACTTCGCCCATCCACTTGAACTGTCCAGGATACTCCCGGTCCAGCAGGGACATGCCACGCAGTGTTTCCTCCGGGCGTGAGAGATCTGGAAACGTCATCGACAGCGTCAGGTGGATGTCCTTGGGCTTGTGGTCCATGAGGGACTGGGCGTTCGCAAAGTCATTCTTGAGGCTGGGCGTGGCGGGCGTGCCGATACAGTCGAGGTAGTATTCGCACGGGCCATTGATCGGCAGGGATTGTCCAATACCGTACATGTTGGCAAACAGAACGCCGTTCGACCGCAGGATGTCGAGCATGTGCTCGAAAGGAATTGGCGCTCCTCCGAACGGACGAAAGTGCAGGTGGGAATCCACGACGGCCGTGTAGGGCTGGCTCTGCCTGTCGAAGCAGTCGGGGTTGCCTGCCAGAAAGTCCTCCAGCTCCAGTGCGTTGCCCTGTCTGCCGCTGAAGCCTGGCGCCACACACGCGCTCAGCGTACACAGCAGTGAGGCCGAAGCTGCAAATGCCTTCAAGAGTCTCACGGTTTTACCTTCTGCATGTAGACCAGCATCAGGATGACACGGGTGTTGGCCTTGTAGAGTTGCACAAGCCATACACCAGCCCGCATTTCGTCCTGCTTGAGGATGACCTGTCGCAGGGCTGACGGTTCGGTTCGTTCCTGCTCCTGCCAGCCGGGGTAGCAGCTTTTGAGGTCCTGCAACAATACGGTGAAGCGATTTTCGACATCACGCGACCAGTAACACTGCATGCGTGCGACGGGATCGCCGTCGCTGGCCTTTCGCGACAGGCAGCGGTCAGCTCCCGGGAAGCTTTCGGCGAGGCCGGGCAGGCCTTCGCGCTGCTCGTATTGCGCCTGTGCGAAGTTCGAGAGCACGTGATCCCGCATGTTCGTGAACGGCGTGCATGTCTCAGCCTTTCCGGGAAAGGTGAGCGCGAAGGCTACCAGCAAGGCCAGAAATGAGCGCATTTTCCAATCCTCCTTGTAAGTCAAAGGCTTGGGCGACAAGGCGGCTTTGGGCAATCACCAGTTTTGGGTATAGTGAGCTCCATCCTGCCAGGGGGCGATGATGACTGCCGGGACGGTTCCCGTTTCAGCTCTGGAATTCGTTGATGCGCTTCATGGGATGGCGCAAAGCCCCGAGCGCTGGATCGAAGCCATTGACGCGATTGAGAGGTTGCGTCCCCTGAACGATGACGATCCTGTGAAGCCCCTGCTCGTGTCGTTCGCCCGGCGGGCCGTGGATCTGGCCGAGGGAGCGCATTCATCCCGGTCGTCGACCGACTTCGGGGCGGATCCTGCGATGTCGGGCATTCTTGTCTCGCCCCTCGGTCTGGTGCGCGGCATTTCTGAGGGTGGTGCTGACAGGCTGAGGCCCTTTCTTGCGACATCGCCGGAAGTGTTTCGAGCGTTGCGCTTCGAGCGAAGGTGGCAGGAAGACTTCCTTTCTGCCTGTTCGGTTGCTTCGAGCGGAAAGCACGGCGGGTATGCGCATCTTCGGCTGGAAAAGGAAAGCGGCGAGAGCCTGTTCCTGATCCTGATGAACCGACGCGTGTTTCCGTCCGCGGTCTACCGGATGTTCGGATTGAATCCGGGCGGCGCGGAACCCCTGCTCGCCGTTCTCATTCTGGGCGAGCACAACGCGCCGGCGCGCGACATGCGTGACGGTCAGATACTCGGCCTCACGCCGGCAGAGTGGCGCCTTGCACTGGAGCTGCGGCAGGGCCAATCCGTTTCCGATGCGGCGTTGGCGCTTGGCGTGTCGGTCAACACGGCCAGAACCCAGGTCAAGTCGATCTTCGCAAAGCTTGGCGTTGCCCGACAGAGCGAGCTTGTTCGACGGCTTGAAGGGTATGAGAGGCTCAAGCCCCACGTGCGTGCCTCTGCTACGTCCGGTTACGCGATACCGCGCAAGTTTGCTGCAACGGATGACGGCCGACGGATCGCCTTCAGGGACTATGGCGATCCCCGGGGCCAACCAGTCCTTTTCTTCCACCAGTGGTTTGCATCCAGCCTGCTGCCTGTCGCAGCCTGCCGGGCCATGGAGCCACACGGTTTGCGGCTCGTCGCCATTGACAGGCCCGGGTTCGGGCAGTCGGGCATGTCGGGCGAGTACACTTTTGAATCCGTCGCGCGGGATGCGATTGCCGTGGCCGACTCGATCAGGGCCGACGAATTCTCGATCATGGCGGTTGCCCCTGGCGCGCCCTTTGCCGTGGCTGCTGCGCTCGAGGCACCGACGCGCGTTCGAAAGCTTGCGCTGGTCGCGCCGCGGCTCTTTCCGGTCCAGCATGACAACCAGCGACGTGGACAACTGGCGCGAAACATTGCCGGCATCCTGCGTCATCCGTGGGCCATCGGCCCGCTCGTGAGGGTGATGAGGTCAACGGCCGGCGAGCGCCTGTCGGCAACGATGCTGCGTCACGTCCGATCCGGGAGCGAACGGGACCGTGTTGCATTGTCGGATCCGGAGACGTGCAGGTCCATGATCCAGATGGGATGTGATGCGCATGAGAGTTCAGCGGAAGGCTTCATCGCCGAGCTGGAGCTCTTTTCAAGGGGGCAGTTTCCCGACATAGCCCAGGTGCGTTGCGACGCAGCGGTCTGGCACGGCGAAGAAGATCCCGTGGCACTCCTTGACCACACGCTGTCCGTGTTCGGATCGGAGGGGCGCATTCCCGTCAACGTGCTGCGTGGTGTTGGCGCGGTGTTCGACGCAGCGGCCTACGGCAAGGTCTTTGACTGGATCTCCAGCCCGGTCCGCGCCCATCTGGGGAGTTAACCCGCGCTTTACCATCGCAAGGCCGCGCGCGTGCGGAGGTGCGCGTTTCGCGAATTTTAGCGCCTGTCTGCGAGAATGGCGGCTTGCCGGATGAACGGAGTTCCCTGATGAGCCAACCCCTGCGGATCGAGCAGCTTGACCAGAGCCTGCGCGCGAACGGAATGATTGAAGTGCAGCATGCCCTGCAGCTGCGCCGGATGATCTATGCGAAGGACAAGGTGTCGCGCAGCGATGCGGAAATCCTTTTCCGCCTTGACCACGCCTGTTCGAAGAAGGATGGCGCGTTTGCCGGCCTCTACGTCGAGGCGCTGACCGACTACTTCGTCTGGCAGACGGAGCCGAAGGGCTATGTCACGCCGGAACAGGCCCGCTTCCTCATCGACAACATTGCGAAGGACGGTCATGTGTCCGGCAAGACGGAGCTGGAGCTGCTCCTGAATGTCGTTCACTGGGCGCGTGACGTGCCTGAAGAACTGACCGCTCTGGTGGTTGATTCCGTGCGCCAGCACGTACTGCTGACGCGCAGTGCAACTCCGGGCGCCAATCGGCCTTCGTTCAATATCTGCGCGGGCGATGTGGCCATCCTTCGCAAGGCGCTGCATGCGCCGGCCGGCGAGCGCGGCCTCCTGGTCTCGCGCAATGAAGCCGAACTGCTTTTCACGCTCAATGAGGCGTCGGCAGCGGGTGTCAACGATCCGGCATGGACGGAGTTCTTCTGCCTGGCGATTGCAAACCATCTCCTGAACCCGATGAATGATCCGGTGACGCCAACGTACGAAGAAGCAAAATCCCGTGACCGCTGGCTGGACGAGCGTGGCTCGATCGGCGCGATGCTCGGGAGCGTGTGCCAGTCCTTCGTGTCGGGCAACATTCCTTTCGGCGAGGTCTGGAAGCACGTTGATCCCACGGGTGCGGCGCAGGCGGCGGCCGAGGAAGCTGCCGACCGCGAAGAGACGCGCGTGCGCCTTGCCCGCGAGCGGGTTGACCATGACGAAGCCGTGTGGCTGACCGAGCGCATCCTCAGGGATGGCAGCATCGACGAGAACGAACGTGCGCTGCTGACCTACTTGCGCAAGGAGGCTCCGCACATCGACCCGGCGCTTGAGCCGGCCTTCAAGCGGGCCGGTCTCTGAATTCAGCAACCGGCGTGCGGGGCAAGAGTTGTTTGCCCCGCCGCCGCCTGCTACATCCCGCTTTCCTGTCATTTCCCGAAAGCGTGCGATGAGTGCTCCCGAGTATGATCTCCTGACAATTGGTGCCGGTTCCGGCGGTGTCCGGGCCAGCCGCATGGCTTCGACCTACGGCGCGAAAGTGGCCGTCGTCGAAGAGTATCGCGTGGGTGGAACCTGCGTGATCCGGGGCTGTGTCCCCAAGAAGATCATGGTCTATGCGAGCCGCTTTTCCGAGGACTTCGATGACTCTGCCGGCTTTGGGTGGAAGGTTCCACACCGGGAGTTCAGCTGGGAAACGCTGATCGCCAACAAGGATCGCGAGATCGCGCGCCTTGAGGGGCTCTACCGGAAGAATCTCGCGGGCGCGGGCGTAACCGTCATTGAAGACCGCGCCACGATCATTGATCCGAACACGGTCAGGCTGGAACGTTCGGGCCGGACCATCAAGGTGGGAAAGATCCTTGTGGCGACGGGCGGGCATCCGTTCATACCGCCCGAGGTGCGCGGCCGCGAGCATGCGATCACCTCGAACGAGGCGTTTCACCTTGAACGCCAGCCGCGGCAGGTGCTGGTCGTGGGTGGCGGCTACATTGCGCTCGAGTTTGCCGGGATCTTCAATGGCCTGGGCAGCCGGACGCATCTCGCGCACCACGGCGAGGAAGTCCTTCGTGGCTTCGACCGGGAAATCCGCGAGCGCATGCGCCACGAGATGCAGAAGCGCGGGATCGACGTCCGCCTCAAGACTTCTGTGGTGGAGATCGTGCCGGAAGACGGGCGCAAGCGTGTCCGGCTGTCCGATCATTCGGAACTGGTCGTCGATGAAGTAATGTTTGCCACGGGGCGCAGGCCCAACACGGCGGGGCTCGGACTCGAGGCCTGTGGCGTGGCGATGGATGATGCCGGCGCCGTGAAGGTGGACGGATCGTTCAGGAGCAGCGTGCCCAATATCTTTGCGGTGGGCGACGTCACCAATCGCGTGAACCTGACACCCGTTGCCATTCGCGAGGGGGCGGCTTTTGCGGAGACCGTATTCAACGGCAATCCCACGACGGTCGACCACTCCGACATTCCGACCGCAGTCTTCGGCACGCCAGAGATCGGTGCCGTGGGGCTGACCGAGGAAGATGCGCGTGCGCAGGGCTTTGCGGTCGATATCTACAAGACCGGCTTCCGCCCGATGCGTGCCACGATGTCAGGGCGTGACACGCTCGTGTTCATGAAGCTTGTTGTGGATGGCGCCAGCCAGCGCGTCCTGGGTTGTCACATCCTGGGCGAAGCCGCGGCGGAGATGATCCAGTGTGTTGCGATCGCGGTGAAGATGCGGGCGACGAAGCGGGACTTCGACGCCACCATCGCGCTTCATCCCTCTGCGGCGGAAGAGCTGGTCCTGCTGAAGACGAAGGCCTAGGTCTTTGCCGGACGCCATCCCATGATGGCGAGCGCGTGGCCATCCGGGTCCTTGAAGAAGCGGATTGCATGTTCCTTGCCTTCAGCGCGCTGGACGATTTCGGCCGGGCGATCGAAGTGCACGCCGCGTGCAGCGAGCGCGGCCTCGGTCGCGTTCCAGTCACCTGCATCAAAATAGATGTAGCTGTTGTTCTGGAGTGGCCCGTCGAGCTTTGCCTGGCCAATCATGAGCCTTGTGCCACCGATGTCGAAGAACGCCATGCCAGGGACCTCGAACATGAGCGTGAGGCCGAGTGTGTCCCTGTAGAAGGCCGTTGATTTCGCAAGGTCCTGGGTCGTCAATGCAATCTGGGCAATTTTTTCGAGGGCGGCCATGGTTGTCTTCTCTCTGCTGAATGGCATATAATTAGCTTTGCTAACTAATCATGTAAAGAGGGCTGTTTTGAGCAGGGCAGGGGATGCGCGTGCGATTGCCGAGCGGCTTCACGGGGCTGCGATCCGCCTGATACGGCGTCTGCGGAAAAGCGACGAGGCCTCGGGACTGGCTGCCCCGAAGCTGTCGGCGCTGTCGGTGCTTGTGTTTGGTGGCCCCCATACCGTGAAGGAGCTCGCGGCGGCCGAGCAGGTTCGCGCGCCTACCATGTCCCGCCTGCTCGCCGAGCTTGAGGCGGCCGGGCTGGTGCAGAAAACACGCGATCCCGAGGATGGCAGGATCGTGCGCGTACAGGCTTCGGCGCGCGGACGGCAGTTGCTGGAGGCCGGCAAGTCGAGGCGCCTGGAGATTCTCGAGGGACAAATCCGGATGCTCGATGCCCACGAGCGTCGGCAGCTGTCGGCGGCGGTTGGAATCGTCGAGAAGCTGAACGGGCAAAAATAAGGGCCCGCCTTTCGGGCGGGCCCTGCCTGTTCCGATGCGCGAGCGTTAGTTGCGCGGGACGTTCACGAAGGGAACGGCCGAGCCTGGCACGAAGGTGGTCGGAAGCTTGCCGTCCCACTTTTCGGTCGCTGTCAGTGCCACAAGACCGGGATTCTCGCGCAGGGCGTTTGCCTTGGCCTGGATGGCTGAAGCTTCAGCCTCGCCCTTCAGCTTGATCGCGTCGGCTTCGGCCTTGGCTGCCGCAAGGCGGGCCTGTGCGTCAGCCTGCGCCTGAACGACGACCTTCTCGGCATCGACCTTCTTCTGCTCGAGTTCCTGGCGCGCCTTGCGGACCGCTGCTTCGGCCTGCGCCGCAGCTTCAATGGCCTGCTCGTACGCGTCCGAGAAGTCGATGTTTTCGATCTGCACGCCTTCGATGATGATGCCATCCGGCATGTTCTGGCGAATGTTCTCTTCAACCTCGCGGCCGAGCTTGTCACGCGAGTTGACGATCTCGCGCGCGTCGTACTTGCCGAAGATTTCCTTGAACCGCTTGAAGATCACCGGACTGATGATGCTGTCGATGAAGTTCTCGCCGTAGCGGGAGTAGACCTGGATCGCCTTGGCGCCGTCCACGCGATAGTTCACCGAGACGAGGTTGTCGGCAGCCTGGATGTCGCGCGAATAGGCGTTCACCTGGCTGTAGGACTCCTTCTTCGTGCGCGTGGAGAACGTGACGACGCGGTCCATGAACGGGATGATGATGTGGAAGCCCGGGTGGAGCGTGTCGATCGCCTGGCCGAAGCGGAGCTTCACGCCGACATTGCCCTGATCGATGGTCGTAAAGCCCGACCAGATAATGGCCAGCGCAAACACGCCTGCCAGGATGAAGGGCACCTTGACGAAGTTGCCAAGGCCGCCGGGCAGCGATGGTCCGCCTCTTCCGGCATTTCCGCCTGTACGCGGGGTGAAGATGTTCGACATAGGCTTTTGTCTCTCCTCAAACCCGTTCCGCGGTGAGTGATGCGGACGGTGTCGCAATAGATGGGGGTGGTTTTCCGGGGTTCAATTATCGCTGCAAACGTCTAAACCCTTGATAATAGTTGCAAATGAAACTACATTCCGCCGCGCTTACGGTTAAGGGAACATTGAAATGGCTGATTTGTTCGACAATCCGATGGGAACGGACGGGTTCGAGTTCATCGAGTACACGGCGCCCGACACGGCTGCGCTCGGTCGCTATTTCGAGACCATGGGTTTCAGGGCCGTTGCCCGGCACCGTTCCAAGAACGTCACGCTCTATCGCCAGAACGACGTGAATTTCGTCGTCAACGCGGAACCCGACAGCCATGGCGCACGGTTTGCCCGCGCCCATGGTCCGTCAGCGTGCGCGATGGCCTTCCGCGTGCGGGACGCGGGCAAGGCCTATGCGATGGCCATCGAGAAAGGCGCGAAGCCGTTCCAGGGCAAGGTTGGGCCGATGGAACTCAACATTCCCGCCATTGAAGGGATCGGTGGCAGCCTGATCTACTTCGTTGACCGTTATGCACCCGGAAGCGTGTCGATCTATGACATCGACTTCCTGCCGACAGACGCCTCAAAGGGCTTCAGGCATGACGGGGCGGGCCTGATCGACATCGACCATGTCACGCACAATGTCTATCGCGGCAACATGAACGTGTGGGCAGGCTTCTACGAGAAGCTCTTCAATTTCCGCGAGATCAAGTATTTCGACATCGAAGGCAAGCTGACCGGACTTAAGAGTCGGGCGATGACAAGTCCGTGCGGCAAGATCCGAATTCCGATCAACGAGAGTTCGGACGACAAGTCCCAGATCGCCGAGTATCTTGAGGAGTACAAGGGCGAAGGCATCCAGCACATCGCACTCTCGACGGGTGACATCTATCGCAGCGTCGAGCAGCTGCGCGACCTCGGCGTCCAGTTCCAGTCGACCATCGACACCTACTTCGATGGAATCGACAAGCGGGTTCCCGGCCATGGCGAGGACATCTCGCGGCTGAAGCGCAACCAGATCCTCATTGATGGTGGCCCCGACTCCGGCCTTCTTCTCCAGATCTTCACCCAGAACGCCATTGGTCCCATTTTCTTCGAACTGATCCAGCGCAAGGGCAACCAGGGCTTTGGCGAAGGCAACTTCCAGGCCCTGTTCGAGTCCATCGAGCTCGACCAGATCCGTCGCGGGGTGCTGCAGGCATGAGCAAGAACTGGATCAGCTTCCCGCGCGTGGAAGGGCGCGCGTCGCGCCAGGCGCATGCGGACCTGCCTGAAGGCACATATGAACGCGAGATCGGGCGCGAAGGGTTCTTCGGCCCGGCCACGCACATGTACCATTCCCACATGCCGACGGCGTGGACCTCATTCGAGGGGCCGCTGCGTCCCCATGCCTATGACACCAACCGGCTGCCTGATGGGGCATCCTCACCCTTCTCGCAGTCTCCGATCCTTGCAAATGCCAATACACGCATCTGCGTCTGGCACGTCGAGAAGGCGATGCCGGACCTCGTGAGGAACATCGATGGTGATGAGCTGCTTTTCGTGCATGCGGGTTCCGGGGACATCTATTGTGACTTTGGTCGCCTGACCTTCCGCGATGGCGACTACGTGCTTCTGCCCCGTGGCACGATGTGGCGCATTGAACCGCGCGGACGTTGCACGTTCCTGCTCATCGAGGCGACGGACAGCGCCTATCGTTTGCCCGACCGCGGGATGCTGGGCGAGCATGCGCAGTTCGATCCAGCGGTGCTTGATGTGCCGCACATCGATGATGCATTCCTGAAGCAGCAGGGCGACCGGCCCTGGAAAGTGCTGGTGAAACGTCGTGGCCAGATCTCGACGATCTCGTACCCGTTCAACCCGCTCGACGCCCAGGGCTGGAAGGGAACCTGCGTGCCGGTGAAACTGAACTGGCGGGACATCCGGCCCATCGTCAGTCACCGCTATCACCTGCCACCCTCGGTGCATACGACCTTCCTGGCAGACAGGTTTGTTGTCTGTACCTTCGTGCCGCGGCCCATCGAAAGCGATCCGGGTGCCCTGAAGGTTCCGTTCTTTCACAGCAACGATGACTATGACGAGGTGATCTTCTACCACGCGGGCAATTTCTTCAGCCGCGACAACATCAAGCCGGGGATGATCACGTTCCACCCTGCGGGCTTTCCGCATGGGCCGCACCCCAAGGCCTTCGCGGCGGGTGCGAAGTTCGAGCGCAAGGAAACGGACGAAGTCGCGGTCATGATCGATACGCGCCATCCGCTTGACGCCACGGCGCAGGCGGCCTCGATTGAAGATGTTTCCTATGCCGACAGCTGGCGCGGTGCGAAATGAAACTGGCATCACTGAAGCAGGGCCGGGACGGGCGCCTCATCGTCGTTTCGCGTGACCTCAAGCATGCGATCGCGGCCGACAACATTGCTCCGACATTGCAGGCGGCAATGGACAACTGGGACCGGGTCACGCCGCGCCTCATGGAGCTGTACACGGCCCTCAACACGGGTGAACCCATCGGCAGGTTTTCCTTCCGTCCTTCGGACTGCGCGTCGCCGCTGCCACGTGCCTATCAATGGGCGGACGGCTCGGCGTATGTCACACATGTGGAACTCGTCCGTAAGGCCCGCGGCGCCGAAATGCCGAAGTCGTTCTGGACGGATCCGCTCATGTACCAGGGTGGCTCCGACAGCTTCATCGGGCCCGAGGACGACATCCTCGCAGCCGACGAGGCCTGGGGCATTGACCTTGAGGGCGAAGTTGCGGCCATCACGGGCGATGTTCCAATGGGGGCCACGCCTGCGCAGGCGTCCGGACAGATCCGCCTGCTCATGCTCGTCAACGACGTGAGCCTGAGGAACCTCATACCCAAGGAACTCGAGAAGGGCTTCGGCTTCTTCCAGTCCAAGCCTGCTTCCGCGTTCTCGCCGGTGGCCATCACGCCCGACGAGCTTGGCGCGCACTGGCGGGACGGGCGGGTTCACCTGCCTTTGCTCGTCGAGGTGAACGGCAAGCATTTCGGTGCGCCGAATGCCGGTATCGACATGACCTTCTCGTTTCCCGAACTCGTCGCGCATGCGGCGAAAACCCGGGAGCTTGAAGCCGGATCGATCATCGGGTCGGGAACCGTTTCGAACTCGGACCGGTCCAGCGGTTCGGCCTGCATTGCCGAGCGCCGGATGCTCGAGACGATCGAGCATGGCAAGCCTGAGACCTCATTCCTGAAATTCGGGGATACAGTGCGGATCGACATGCGCCTGCCGGATGGCAGTCCGCTGTTTGGTGCCATCAACCAGCGCGTCGCGCGCTACGGGGGATAGAATGAAGCTTTACGACTACGGTTTCTCGTCGGCCGCCTATCGTGTGCGCATCGCGCTAAATCTCAAGGGGCTTGCCTACGACAAGGTCGACATTGACCTCATCAAGGATGGCGGTATCCAGCATTCCGCCGACTACAAGAAGCTCAATCCGCAGGAACTGATCCCGTCGCTGGAAACGGATGGCCGTGTGATCGGACAATCCCTTGCCATCATCGAGTATCTGGACGAGTGCCATCCGGACCCGCGCCTGATGCCGACCTATCCCGTGGAGCGCGCGCGTGTTCGCCAGATCGCCTATGCGATTGCCTGCGATATCCATCCGCTGAACAACCTCCGCCTGCGGCAGAAGCTTGCGCAGATGGGCCACAGCGAAGCCGAGATCATGAGCCAGTGGTATGCGCACTGGATCACGGTCGGCTTCGAGGCGCTGGAAACGATGCTGGCGGGCTCGAAGGAAACGGGACGCTTCTGCCATGGCGACACGCCTACGCTTGCCGACATCTGCCTTGTTCCGCAAATGGCGAATGCCTATCGCTTCAAGGTGCCGGTCGAGGCGTTTCCGACACTCGTGCGGATCGATCGCGCCTGCCGCGAGCTTCCTGCCTTCGCTGCGGCGGCACCCTAGGGTCTTTGCAGTTGATGAAACCCGAAGCCAAGCGCGCCAGCGCCGTGCCGCCCCTGGAACTGGAGACATTCCTTCCCTATCGCCTGTCCGTTCTTTCAAACACGGTCAGTGGCAAGATCGCGCGCTCGTACGAGAAGCAGTTCGGGCTGTCGATTCCGGAGTGGCGTGTGATGGCTGTCCTGGGTCGCTTTGCGGGACTGACGGCGGCCGAAGTGACGGAGCGCACGGCCATGGACAAGGTTCAGGTCAGCCGCGCCGTTGCGCGCCTGCAGTCCGCAGGACGCATCGAACAGCAGACGGTGGACGGTGATCGCCGTTCGCGTCACCTGTTTCTCACAACTCGTGGACAGGCGGACTACAATGCCATCGTTCCGATCGCGCGGGACTATGAGCGGCGGCTTGCCTGCACACTCAGCGTCGCCGAGCGTGCGCAACTCGACACGCTGCTCGACAAACTTTCAGCGGCGGCGGCGACGCTTTGATTTTGGCGGGACCGCGGCCTCAAGCGCGTAGGTCTGGTCCCGCAGGAATGCCATCAGCTCCTTGCGATCGCTGAAGCCCTTGAGCGTCTCGTAGGCGATCCGCTTGCCGATGCGGATCGTCAGCCTTTCGCCGATACGGTCGTGGACTTCCTTGAAGAGAAGCGAAAGCCGGAGCGTCATGCTGATATGGCTGGCGATCTGAAAGAGGCGTGAATTCTGTCCGTCGAAGTAAACAGGCACGACGGGTGCCTTGCCCTGCACGATCATGCGGCCCGTGAATGTCTTCCACTCCGGATCCCTGGCCTTGCGCGCGAGGATTGATGGCGTTGTCGAAACCGTTCCGCCCGGAAAGATCACGAGTGCGCCACCACGCTCGAGCAGCGACTTTGCCTCGGCGCGCGTCCGGATGTTGGTTTCAAGCGCCGCCTTCGTTTCCTCGAAATCGATGGGCAACAGGAAGGGCTTGATTTCCTCGGCACGGTTCAGGAGCGCATTCGTCAGCACCTTGAAGTCCTTCCGGACGCGCGACACGAGCCAGCACACCATCAGTCCGTCGAGCACGCCGAAGGGATGGTTTGCCACGATGATGACGGGCCCGGTCGCGGGAATCTCCGACATGTCACTTTCATTGAGGTCGATACTCAGGCGAAGCTTGCTGATCGCGGCTTCCCAAAAGCTTTCGCCGGGCTTCGGATTGTTCTGGTGCTCGAGGTACATCCGCTTCAGTTCGGGCTGCCCCGTGATGCGCTCGATGAGCTGGATCACCAGCCGCTTGAAGCGGGGATCTTCCGGGGACGCGTAGGAGAATTCGTCCACTTCCGGGAGAGGCTTTTTCCTGGTTGCCATCATTCCTGACCTGCGCAAATCAATCCGTCAGCGGGTATTCTGCCCAAAGGGCCGTCTCGTGGCGATAGGCCTCCAGGAGCTTTCGAAGGGGGACTGGCCTGAAGCCCCTGCGGGCATTTTCAGCGCCAATTTCCCACAACAGGCGATACTGTGCCATCAGGTCCCGATAGGCCTGGCGCAGTGTCGTGTTCCGGTCCCAGACATGGGTTGCCTCTGCGCCTGCGCCGTTGATCTCGACGATCCGGAAACCTTCCCCGCGCTTGAGTTCGCCAATGTCCGTGAAACGCACGTCGAACCGGCCGAAATGGAATTCGGGAATGTCCCTGGCGATGTCGTCGAAGGCCCGTGTCATTTCCGCCGTCACGTGAGCGTTCCCGTTGCGGAAGATCGTGCCCCTGCTGTGGCTTCCTGCGTAGGCGATGCGGAAGGCGTGACCTTTCGGGACGATCCAGTTGAGACGCGTGCCATGGCGCGGCAGATAGATGTGGGCCAGCTGGCCTGCGCGCCGGTCCGAACGGATGAGCTGCTCCAGTGTCGAGGTGCCGTCTCCATATACATAGGGAAAGTACTTCAGGGTGATCGAGATGATCCGTCCCTGTTTCTCCCCGGGCCTGCGGACGTAGAAAATTCCGGCTTCGGCTTCGTGATCAACCAGCTCCTGGAGGATGATGGTCTCATTCGCCGGGTAACGGGAGATGTAGGCCTGAAGTTCCTCCAGGGTCCTGATCCGGCGAACGCCCACGCCCCTGCATCCCATGTCGGGCTTTGCGATGAACGGCATCGAAAGGCCTGCAGCCTGTGCTGCCGCGAATGCCGTGTCGGCCGAGAGCCCAGGATCATTCCTCATGGCGCACCAGCGGGCGATGAAGGCCCTTGCACGGCTGCCGGCGGCACCCAGGATCTCTGCCTTGGACTCGCCGATCCAGCCGCCCATCGGAAAGAGAGGGTTCGCGATGGTCGGAAGCGTCATGCCACCATGCCTGACGGAGAGCCAGGCCCAGTAGAGCATCATCGGTGGATAGAAGAGGTGCTGCGGCCAGAACTCAAAAAATGAAACGGGCGGGCCGGAGTCGTCGAAGGGCGGCATGCCCTTGTGAGGTATCCGGATTTCGCTGGTCGCCAGATCGGTCATCGTGCGCGGGACCCGCGCGCGAGAAGTCTTGCCGCCAGCCGCGGACCTGCAATCACGAGAGCGATCAGGACCAGTGCCGCCGTCCAGCGCCAGGGTCCCAGCGTTGCAGCGGCAGCGACACCAAACATGTAGATCGCCGTGAATGCCAGAGTTGTCCAGGCAAAGGCGGCCAGAAGCGTCACGACAAGGAATGTCCGGAATGGAAGATGCAGGAAGCCGCTAGCCGCAAATGTCGGCAGCCTCATGCCAGGAACGAACCGGGCCGCCACGAGCGAGAGAGTGTACCTCTTGCCGAGCCACGCCTGCCCCTGCGCTAGCCGGGTCTCACCCACCCAACGATGGATCCACGGGACGGCGCGCGCCGCGCGTCCGGCCGCAAACAGTGCGAGGTCGCCCAGAAAGATGCCCGCAAAAAGCGCTGTGAGGGCAAGAGACGGAGGAATCGTTCCTTCTGCAGCGAGAAACGCAGCGCCGGCTGTTGCCACGTCTTCCAAAACAAACGTGGCAAGGAAGATGGCGCATGCGATCATCATCGGAGAAGATCCGAGCGCCAGCAGGAAGGAGGCGTCGTCAGCGGCCATGGGCTGCGCCTGCTGTCGTTGCTGCCGTGCCGGCTGCGGCGGCCCGGATCGCGTCCCTGACCCGCCGCTTCTCGTTCCATGGCAGGAAGTGGTTCTGGCCGTGGAGCGTCAACAGCTGCAGGCGGGTGGCGCCCGTCATGTGCTTTTGCATGAACCCGGCATTGGCGTACGGCACGAGGTCATCCGCCGTGCCATGAAGAATTTGTACCGGCACGCGGATCCCGGGAAGGCGGGGCTCGAGGTCGCGCAGTTCGGCCTCCAGCGCAATGATCTCGCGGTTGGCATTGCGGATGGCGCGCGGCAGGATTGCACTGAAGGGCCATGCGTCGCCGACATGCTGGATGAAGGGTACGTCTTCCTGCGCCGGGTCGAGCGAGCCCGCGAGTATCACGAGCGCCAACGTCCTGTCCGGGTAATCAACGGCAAAGCGCGCCACGACGGGACCGCCAAGGGAGTGGCCTACGAGGATGGCGGGCTTGAGCCTCAGGGCATCTGCAAGTTGGGCGATGGCGTCCGCCTGCGCGGCGAGCGATGTCACGGCGTTGTCCGGTCCGCTCTTGCCGAAACCCGGCCGGTCGATGGCGATGAGCCTCAGGCCAGGCATGTCATCGGCGAGATAGTCAATCCATCCCATGGCTTCGCCCGGCGTGCCATGTACGAGGATCACAGGCTGGCCATCTTCCTTGTCCTGCGCGAGAAAGCTCAGCGCGTCGCCTGAGGCCAGCTTCACCTCGTGGCGCATGCGGATGTCCAGGCTCTCGGCATTCTTTGTGGTGGGACCGGGAACAGAGCAGGCCGCGACAACGCTCATTCCGGCCAGCGCCACAAGGCGCCTGCCAAGCCTGAGAAACAGAGTAGCGTGCTGTTGCAGCATGGAGACTGATCAACCCGAAAGCCTGCGGACTTTATCGGGTGATTGCCCCCCCAAATGCAAGAAGCGGCCAACGCGTGGCCGCTTCCCTTGTCTTTCCTGTGCCGGCTCTTACTTGAAGAGCTGGTCGATGTCGTCCTGGGATGCGGGGCCATTCGGCAGCACTGCGAGCTCGGAGGCCGTCCCCTGTTCCCCGTTCAGCAGGCGGTCGATGTCGTCCTGGGCCACGCCCTCGCCGTCGCGGGCCGGACCGTTCAGAAGGTGAGCGTCAGGCTTGGCATCGATGTGGCGATCCACCAGCTTTTCCGCGTCTTCCGCCGTGATGCCCCAGATCTCGATCATCGCGTTCACGCGGGTCTCGAGGTAGCGCAGCGTATTGACGACCTTCGTCATGCGCTGGCCGGTCAGGTCCTGGAACGAGCAGGCCATCAGCAGGTTGGTGCCCTGCATCTCGAGTTCGTCGCAGAGCGGGTCGGTGATCCCCTTCTCGCGCAGTTCCTGGACGATCTGCTGGATGCGTTCGGCCGAAGACAGGATTTCCGACGTGGCCTGCTCGGTGGAGCGGACGACGTGATCCAGTTCTTCCGTGGCCGTGACGATCCGGTTGTTGCCCGGGCCTTCCGGCTTGATCGAAGCGATTTCCTTGCGCGTCTGCGCAATCGACGCTGCCATGGTTTCGAGTTCGCGACGCAGGACGTCGAGGCTCGTGCTGGTGATCGTCTCAGAGACGGACGATTTCATCTGCTCGATGGCGGCGAGAATGCGGTCCGTGTCGGTTGCCCGGATCCTGCGCGCATACTCGTTGAGGAACGCCTGGCCGCGCGGCGTTTCCCTGACGGCCTTCTCCAGCGCGTCGAAATAGTCGACCGTCTGGTCGATGGGAAGTGCTGACATAGCTGGACCCCGTATCAGTTCGGCTTCGCGGCGGGCTGCATCACAGAATTGATCTTCTGCTGCAGGGTTGCGGCGTTGAACGGCTTCACGATGTAGTTGTCGACGCCGGCCTTCTTGGCTGCGATGACGTTGTCGGTCTTCGACTCGGCCGTCACCATGATGAAGGGCGTGGACTTCAGCTTCTCGTCGGCGCGAACCTGCTTGAGCAGGTCGTAACCGGTCATGGGCTCCATGTTCCAGTCGGAGATGACGAGGCCATAGTGGACCTGGCGCAGCTTCTGAAGGGCGTCGCCGCCGTCCGAAGCTTCGTCAATGTCGGTGTAACAGATATGAGTTAGCAGATTGCGGATGATGAGGCGCATCGTGCTGTAGTCATCAACAACGAGTACTTTCATGAGACACCCCGAGCAGCGTTTGGTTATCGTGACGCTTTCGGGAAGGATAAACCACGAGCCGTTTCAGATTGGTTGATGGTTCTGCTAGGGTGTGAAAGGGCGAATCTCGCCTCCGCCTGGTTAGTGACATGTAAATTTCGGGACACAGTGAGCGATGAATGCCCGGTTTTCCAAGGCTTTGGCAACAATTCCGATCGTGGCGGTGCTGCGCGGCGTCGAACCACGACGTGCCGCAGGGGTTGGAAAGGCGCTCGCGCGCGCCGGTGTCCAGGCCATGGAAGTGACGCTCAACAGCGAGGGCGCGCTCGACTCGCTCAGGCGCATGCGCGAGGCTGTTCCTGCCGATGTCATCGTGGGGGCCGGCACCGTGCTGCGGGTTTCAGAGGTGGCCGATGCGAAGTCCGCCGGTGCGGAATTCCTGGTCATGCCGAACCTGGACCCGGCGGTGATGACGGCGGGCTCGTCCGCCGGACTGCCGCTCATGCCGGGCGTGATGACGCCAAGCGAGGCCTTTGCTGCCGTTTCGCTGGGTGCCAGCGTGCTCAAGCTGTTTCCGGCGGAGGTCGTCGGGCCTGCCGGGCTGAAGGCCCTCCGCGCTGTCCTGCCCCGCACGTTGGCGCCTGTCTATGCGGTGGGCGGCGTTGATGCCGGAACCATGGCGGCGTGGATTGCTGCCGGCGCCGACGGGTTCGGGATTGGCGGGAGCCTGTTCAAGCCGGGCTTCAGCGACGAGGAAGTATTCACGCGCGCGTCGGCCCTTGTCGGGGCGTGCAAGTCTGCGATCGGAAAGAAGTGACGATGAGAGACAAGATTGTCGTTGTGACGGGCGGGACGGACGGGATCGGGAAGGTCACGGCGCGCGAGCTTGCGGCACAGGGTGCGCAGGTGACCATTGTCGGGCGCAACGCCGCCAAGGGGGACTCGGTGATGCGCGAGATCCGCGCGCATACCGGCAATGAACATGTGGACTTCCTGCTGGCAGACCTGTCATCGCGGCGAGGTGTGCTGCAGGCGGGGTCGGCCCTGAACGAGCGCTTCGGGCATATCGACGTGCTGGTCAACAATGCGGGTGCGATGTTCCAGTCCCGGCAGTTGAGCGTGGATGGCATCGAGATGACCCTCGCCCTCAATCACCTCGGCTATTTCCACCTGACGTCACAGGTCATCGGGCTGCTCAAGGAAGCCGACCAGGGGCGTGTCGTGAACGTGGCGTCGGCGGCGCATGCCAGGATGAAGCTGGACATGTCCGACCTGCAGATGGAGCGGAACTACTCCGGGTGGATTGCCTACGGTCGCTCTAAGCTTGCGAACATCCACTTCACGCATGAGCTCGCGCGGCGGCTCGAGGGCACGCGCGTTACGGCGAACTGCCTGCATCCCGGCTTTGTCGCCTCGTCCTTCGGAAACAACAACGGAAGCATTTTCCGGCTGCTCATTGGCGCCGCCAAGCGCATTGCGGCGATTCCGGAGAGTGAAGGTGCGAAGACCAGCCTGCACCTGGCGACATCGCCGGATCTCAGGCTCGTGACGGGCAAATACTTCGACAAGTGCCGCGACGTGCGTTCTTCGCCGGAGTCCTATGACGAGGCGGTCGAGCGGGAACTCTGGGAGCGCAGCGAGGTGCTGTGCGGCTCACCCTTCAAATAGGCTGAAGCCGCTCTTGCCGGTCAGGCCTCGCACCATGATGTAGCTGAGCAGTCCGATGGGGCCGACCAGCAGGGTCAGGACAAGGCATGGTGCCAGCAGCAGGTGATGCAGGCCGACGCGCTGTGCGTCGCGTGCCTCCCAGGCGCCCACGAACAGGTCGAAGACAATGTAGTGGGACCAGGCTGCGACGAGCGCCATCTCCACCGTGAAGAGCTTCATCAGCCCCTCGAGCGACGAGAAGCCTGCCCCTTCGGGGGCCGGCAGTGACAGTGCCGTTGCCAGCAGCCAAGCATACGTGACGCCGAGGATGAGGGGCATCATCACCGAATGAACCAGCAGTTCGGTGATCCGTGCGTGCGGCAGGAAGATCAGCAGGGCCCAGAACGGAAGCACGCCGAGGTTCAGCGCAAGATACATCGTCGAGGGCGGGATTTCGGGAAGGCCTGGCATGCTGTCGGATCCTGTCGAAGCAGGTGCCGATTATAGCCCTGCCTCCGGATTGCCGCAAAAGGCCGCCGGTTAACCGAACCGTCGCCTGAGCCACCCCGTCATCGCGCGGTTAAGTTCCTCGGGCTGCTCTGACTGGGTCCAGTGGCCGCAATTCCTGATCAGGTGCTTTTCGAGGTCCGGAACGAAGGCTTCCATGCCGTCGGCCATCGAAGGGCGCAGCACGATGTCGTTGTCTGCCATCACCATGAGGGCCGGACATTCGACCCGCTGCGGAACATTTTCCATGATCTGCCAGTTGCGGGTGAAGTTGCGATACCAGTTGATGCCGCCGGTGAAGCCCGTGCGCGTGAACATCTTCACGAAGTGGGCATGTTCCTCGGGCGTGTGCAATTGGGCGCCCGGCCAGAGGCTTTCGTCGGACTGCAGCGCCGTGACGAGCGCGAGGTTGCGCTGGTCTGCAGGCAGCTTGTCGAACTCCGCGATCGTCATGGACGACTTGCGATAGAAGAAGCGCAGTGTCTTTCCCGGATCGGCGGCAAGGATCGCGTCGGCGGGGCCGGGCTTCTGGAAGAACACGATGTACATGTCCTCTCCATAGGCGGCGCGCATGAGCGCGATCGGGTCCATCGGTGCCCGCGGCAGGAAGGGCGTGTTCACGCCGATGACGCCCGCCACGCGGCCGGGATGCAGCAGCGGCATCGCCCAGGCGACCATGCCGCCCCAGTCGTGGCCGACGAAAACGGCTTTCTCGATCTTCAGGTGATCGAGGAGGCCCACAAGGTCGCCCGTGAGGTGGCGGATGTCATACGAGTCAATGGCGTCGGGCCGCTCGGTGAAGCCGTAGCCGCGCTGGTCCGGCGCAATCGCGCGAAAGCCAGCCGCCGCGAGGGCCGGGACCTGGTGGCGCCATGCGTAGCCGAGCTCGGGAAAGCCGTGGCACATCACGACGGGGACACCACTGCCCTGTTCGAACCAGGCCAGGCGGATGCCATTCACCTGTGCATAGTGTGGCTCGTTCCAGTTCACGCTCATCTTCGGGTTTCCGTCTTCAGTTCGGGGATGCGGCAAGACCCAGGCGCGCAAGCATTTCCTCGCGTGCAGGTCCAAGTTTGGGCGGATAGAGGCTGACCTTTGCGGTCTTCGGCTTTGCCCATGTCCAGAGCACCTTGGCCATGACGACCGGATTGCGGAGCCAGACAGTGGGCGCCTCGAGCATGTGGAACGTCTTCATGATGGCGCGATAGACGTCGAGGTGGCTTCGCGTTGCCGGACCGATGGCGTCTTCGGCGAAACTCTTGATCAGGCGTGACTTCAGGCGCGGCCGGTAACCGGGCTTCTGCTCGTTCTGTGCCCGCCTGATGGCTCCCTGGTCCTGCTTGACGATCGAATCCCAGTACGGACGGATTTCCCTGCGCGTATCCTGCTCGAAGAGGATGGCCCGCTCGCGCGGGTCGTTCGAGCGATCAAGCACGTCGGCGAGAATGTGCGCGTGCATGACAGAGAGCGAACATCCGCGTCCATAGAGCGGGTTCGTACGGATCGCCGCGTCGCCGACCGCAAAGAAGTTCAGGGCCTGAGGCTGGTTGCCCTTCGCGTATTCGCGCCAGACATTGAAGAGGTTGCCCATGCCGAAGACCTTGGTCACCGGTTCCGCGCGTTGCGGGTCGATCCAGCGGGCGGCGCCCGGGATCTGGTTGCAGATCCGGTCAAAGGTCTGCGGGTCGAACGTGGCCGTACGCAAACGGGTTTCGATTTCGGGGACAGCCAGCGTGATGGAGAAGTGGCGGTTATCGGCCGCGAAGACTCCGAACTTGATGTAGCCGAGGTCGCCCGCGCCCGGCACATTGTCCCGTGGCGGCTCGACCTGTCCTTCCTTCAGGCGATAGTGGCGCGTGAAGTAGAGGATGCCGGCGGGGTGGCGTTCTTCATCGATCATCGCACCCGAGGCGCGCAGGTCATCCGTGAGGAGCGAGTTTCTTCCGCAGCAATCGAGGACAAGGTCGGCCTGGCGCTGGGCCGGCGGGCTCGTGTCGGTCTCTGCATTGACGCCGATGACTTCGATGGCGCCGTCGCGCGCGCGTGTCGCCAGGGTCTTCACGCGCACGCCGGTCTCGAAGGTGACGCCCGGAAGGCTCTCGACATAGGCGCGCATCACGTGCTCGAGCGTCGTGCGGCGCGAGAACAGGAACGCCATCTCGCGGTCGCCCGAGTCCGGTGCATAGCGGTCTCGCAGCTGGGGCGGCAGGCTGTCCTCAAATCCGATCTCCCGGGCTCCTGCTCCGACCAGCATTTCGTGCAGCCGGGGGTGCCTGCGTCGAATCAGGGATACGAGGCAGCCCAGGAACACGTGGCTGTGGCGCAGCTGTGTCACTCCCTTGCGTTCCCAGGCTTCGAAGGCTGTTTCCACATCCATCGAGGGCGGCGGATCGCGGTCGAGAATGGTAATTTTCCGGCCTTCGCGGGCCAATGCCATGGCGGAACCGAGGCCCGCAATTCCGGCGCCCACGATGATGATGCTTTCGGCCATTTCTTCGGCTACCTTTGGGTCTGCGTCTTGTTCCCAACACATCTAAACGAAAGCCAAGACAAGTCGAGATGGGTGGGTGGATGACGCAAAAGTTAGTTGCCGGGAGGCGTCTCCTGTCTTCTTCCTTTACGGGTTGAGGGTGTTTTCATGCGTGTGATTCTCGGGGGCCTGCTTGTTGCCGCTACGGTTGCGGCCAGCGCTGCTGCCAGCCCGGCGATCGAATATTCACTGTCTCCTGTCGTGGATGCGACCGGGCTGACGGCGCTCGAAGTCCAGATCCGATTTGATGGCGAGGAAGACGGCGACACGGTGATCAACCTTCCCAATGAGTGGGGAGGAAAGACGAAGCTCTACGAAGCCATTCGCGACCTGAAGATTGCCGGTGGCGATGTTGCCCCGACGACCGATCCCTCGAAGCGCGTGATCCAGCATCGGCCGAAGGCAAAGCTCTTCATCAGCTATCGCGTCGTGCAGAACTGGCCGGGTGAACCGCATGCACGCGGCGAGAACGAGTACCGGCCGATCATCCAGAAAACCTACTTCCACGTTCTCGGCAACGCGATCTTTGCGGCGCCAGAACGGGAAGACCAGCCTGAAGCCAGTTTCACGTTCAAGCCCGGGCCGAAGGGCTGGTCGTTCGCCTCCGATCTCGAGCACGCATCGATGGGACGACGCCTGGTGCTGGGTGACATGCTCGAGAGCGTCATGGTTGGTGGCGACTTCCGGATCCTGCAGCGCGGCAAGGTTCGCCTGGCCATCCGGGGAAAGTGGTCGTTCACGGACCAGGCCTTCCTCGACCGTCTCGGTCCGATCATCGAGTCGCATCACCGGTTCTGGAACGATGCAGCCGAACCATTCCTAGTCACGGCCATTCCGCTTTTGAGCGAGCCGGGAAACCTCTCGCTGGGTGGAACCGGTCGCGATGACGCGTTTGCGTTCTTCGCCACGGATAATGCCGACAGCGCGACGCTGAACAAGCTGCTTGCGCACGAGCACCTGCACACCTGGATTCCGCGGCGCATCGGAAGCATGCCACAGAAAGACGAGGCCAAGGACTACTGGCTGTCCGAGGGCTTTACGGATTTCTACACGGCGAGACTTCTGCTGCGGGACAAGATCTGGACGCTCAGGGAATTCGTGGATTCGCTCAACGATGCTCTGAGGGACTATTCCTATTCCCCGGTGCGTTCGGCGCCGAACTCGAAGATCATCAGCGACTTCTGGACCGACAGGAACACGCAGCAACTGCCCTACCAGCGCGGGCATATTTTCGCCCACCTGGTCGACCACATGCTGCGGCAGGACAGCGAGGGCGAACGGGACTTTGATGACATCATGCTGGCCATGCGCGAGCGCGTGCGCGGGCTGGGCAGCGAGGAGCCGCCGCTGGCCACCAGCCTCTTTGCCGATCAAATGAAGAAGGCCGAGATGGATATCGGCGACCTGATCGCCAAGCACATCCGGGATGGCAGTCCCATCCTTCTTCCCGAGGACACGTTCGTGCCCTGCGGTGTTGTCGAAACCAGCAAGATCGCCGAGTTCGACCGCGGCTTTGATCCGGACAAGACGGCCGAGAACGGAAATATCATCGTCGGCCTCAGGGAAGGCAGCAACGGCTACAAGGCCGGATTGCGAAACGGCATGAAGATCATCAAGCGCGAGGGCGGCAAGACCGGCGACAGCCGCGTGCCGCTGTCCTATCGCGTGCTCGACAATGGCAAGGAGCGCGTGATCAGCTTCCTGCCGGAGGGCCAGAAGCGCGTAACGTTGCAGGAGCTCGTTCTCGACGAGGACATGAGCGAGAAGGACAAGAAGAACTGTGTCGCCCGCCTCTCCGGCATGCCGGGCTGGTTTACCTCCGGGATCTGGTCGAAGATCAAGAAGTGGGTCACCTTCTGACGGGACCCTTGCGCATCAGGGCGCGTTTCGCCTGAGCAGGAAGGCGCCTGCCGCAAACAGGATCCAGCCCAACATGAAGCTGGCGCCTCCCAGCGGGATGAGAGGCTTCGCGGCGGCCGCCTGCGGTCCATAGGCCGCGTAGATGCCTCCGCAAAACAGGATGATGCCGGCGAGGAAGGCGACGCCGGCGAGGTCGATCAGCAGCTTTCGACCAAACTGTGCGCTGATGATGCCAACCGCGAGCAGGGCCAGGGAGTGCACGAAGTGCATTTCCCGTGCCGTGTCGAGAACCTGTCGCACAACGGGAACGAACTCACCCTTGAGACCGTGTCCGGTCGCCGCCGCGATTGCCAGTGCTGCCAGCATGCTGATGCTGCCTGTTACCAGCCAGAGCCTGTACATGTTTTGACCTTTTCAGCGCGTCGGCTTTGTACCAGTATCGCCCTGCAAAAAACAGGCGCTGAACGCAAGCGTATCGCGCACCCGGAGGATTCCAGATCCATGCTGACGAAGGCTGACGACTATCCCGTGCACCAGACGGCCGAGCCCATCGCCTATGCGGGCACGGACCGGAACTTCTATGACCGGTACTTCTTCAACGGATACTCGCCGGACGGGTCCGTGTTCTTCGCAGCGGCGCTGGGTGTCTATCCGGCGCTCAATGTCATGGATGGCGCGTTCTGTGTCGTGGTCGACGGTGTTCAGCACAACCTGCGTGTCTCGCGGATCCTGCACATGGAGCGCATGGACACGCGCGTTGGCCCGTTGGGCGTGAGCGTGGTCGAACCCCTTCACACGCTTCGCGTTCGCGTGGAGCCGAACGAGCACGGAATCTCGGCGGACCTGCTGTTTACGTCGCGCGCGGAGGCCATCGAAGAACCCCGCTTCACCTACCGGATCGGCCCCCGGACGGTGATGGACTATACGCGGCTCACGCAGAACGGCTTCTACGCGGGTTGGATCGAGGTGAAGGGCAAGCGGATCGACGTCGACGAGCGATACCTGGGGACCCGAGACCGCTCGTGGGGTGTTCGTCCGGTCGGCGCGTCCGACTCGCAGGCCGTGGCTCCCGCCCGCCCGCCGCAATTCTACTGGCTCTGGGCGCCGATGAACTTCGATGACCGGATCACGCTGTTCCACAACAACGCCGATGATGCGGGCAAGCCATGGAACATCCACGCCGTCATGGCGCCGACGACACGCGGCGATGCCATGCACATGAAGTCCTGCTCTTCCCGGGTGACCTACAAGCCGGGTACGCGCCATGCCAGCGCTGCGACGATTTCCATGGTTGATGCCGACGGACAGGACTACACGATCGACCTGAAGCCGAAGTGGAACTTCTACATGAGCGGCCTTGGCTATACGCACCCCGAATGGGGTCATGGTCGCCTGCATGGCGAGTTGCGCGTTGGCTATGACTGCTACGAGACGGCCAAGGTGAACACGTCGGAGTTCCATTTCCTGCACGTGCAGGCGTTCTCGCACGCGACTCTGAAGGGCCCGAACGGTCTGACGCGCGAGGGATGGGGCGTGCTGGAGCAGCTCGTCATCGGCGCCCACCAGCCCAGCGGCTTCAAGGGTCTCACGGACATGGCGAAGTAAGGGCCGGCCCATGACTGCAGACATCGAACAACGAATAATCAGGTATCTCTCGCAGCAGTGGCCCCACGAGGGCGCGATAACGGTTTTGGCCCTGTCGCGCATTCATGGCGGCGCCAGCCGCGAGACCTTTCGCGTCCGCGTCCAGATGGAGCGCAGCGGCGAGAAGGGCCTCATCTTCCGTCGCGATCCGATTTCAACCCTCATCGAAACCGAACGGGAGACGGAGTTCGCTGCCTATCGGAGCTTCCAGGACAGCCACGTGCCCGTCCCGCGCGCTCTGTTCCTCGAACGGGGAACGGACTGGCTGGACCGGCCGTTCTTCGTCATGGAAGAGATCGAAGGCTGCACGGCGGGTTCCATCCTTGCCGGCGATCCTTATGGTCCGCACCGTCGGCGCATCGGCGAGCAGTTCTATACGATCCTGGGAAAGATTTCGGCACGGGATGCCCACTCCTCCGAGCTTGCGCGCCAGACGGCGGTGCCTGCGGCAGGCGATGCGTGGAAGATCGAGCTGGACAAGTGGTGCAAGGTCATCGACGAGGACGAGCTTGAGCCACAGCCCATAGCCCGCGCGGTGATGCGATACCTGCGCGCCAATCCGCCGCCGCCCGCGCAGAAGCTGTCGGTCGTGCATGGCGACTATCGCACCGGCAACTTCCTCTTCGATGGCAGCGGCACCATCAGGGCGATCCTTGACTGGGAAATGGCGCATATCGGCGATCCGCTCGACGATCTTTGCTGGGCACTTGATCCGCTGTGGTCGCCGGACCGGGACAATCCGGGCGGCATGCTGCCGCGTGCCGAGGCGATCTCAATCTGGGAAAAGTCAAGCGGGCTGAAGGCTGATCCGAAGGCGCTGGCGTGGTGGACGCTCTTCGCGTCGCTCAAGGGGCTGGCGATCTGGATCTCTTCCGCGAAGGAGTTCCAGACCGGCGCCAACACGGATCCCGTGATGGCGTTCTCGGGCCTTTACTGCCTTCCGTTCCACAACAAGCGACTGGCGGACCTGCTGGCCGAAGCCAAGGGAGTGCGCTGATGAAACCGTCACCGGAACTCATCCTGAACCAGGCCTTCGCCAAGATCGCGATGGAGATGGGGCCCGCCCTCCCGCCAGGCTATGGGCAGGGATCGGCCACAACGACGGCCGTCCTCCTGCTGATGGTGGCGCAGGAGTTCAATCGGGCCGCGGCGATCCGCAAGTCCGAGAACGATGCAATGCGCCAACTGTTCGGCGACGTCGCGGCCGGGTTTGATGGCGCGCTTGGGCAGGCGCTCAAGGGTGCCGCCGCCGGAAGCGACACTGACCTTACGGTCTCCGCGCTCGACAAGGCGAATGGCGAACTGAAGACGCTGCTCATCGCGTTGCAGACGCAGGCTGAAGAGCGTCGTGACCCTGCGCTGGAAGGCCGGATCATCCGGCTGCTGCAGGCGTGGGCCGCCGCACGCCAGGTTTTCCTGCCGGCCATGTAGATCACCGGCAGCCGGTTGCGACGACAGCGACGCTGCGCGCGCGGAAGCGGTCCACTAGTATCGCTTCCGCAAAGGTACTGGTTTCCGCCTGATCATGAACTCCGGCTTCATTCCGCGCCCGCATCCGGCGGCCGTGCGGTTCATTCCCTTTTACATCGGCATCAACTTCATCGGCGGCGTCCACCTGCCGTTCTTTCCGGCATGGCTGGCGAGCCGGGGGCTCCCGCCCGAGTCGATCGGGCTGCTGATGATGGTCATGGGCCTTGTTCGCGTCGTTACAGGACCCACGCTCGGTTTCCTTGCGGATGCCTTTGATGCGCGCCGCAAGGCGGTCATCCTGCTCATCGGGGGTGCCGCGCTCTCCTATGCGGGATATTCGGTGCTCGAGGATGTTGCGTTCATCGTGCTGTTCTCGATCACGGCCAGCGTCTGTTTCTCGGCCGTGTCTCCGCTTGTCGAGGGTGTCACGCTGAAGACCGCGATTGCCGAGCGGTTCGACTACGGGCGCGTGAGATCCTTCGGGTCGGCAGCCTTCATCGTCATGAACTTCGCGAGCGGGATCTACCTCGCGGCTCATGGAATTGATTACTTCCTAGGTATTCTTATTGCGTCGGCTCTCTTTGCCTTTTGTGCAGCCTTCCTGCTTCCACGCGAGGAACCGCCGGCCGAGAAGCGGCATCATCACAGTGTCTGGAAAGACACGCGTGAACTCATTCGCCAGCCGGCGTTCATCGTGTTCCTGCTCGCGGCCGGCCTGGCCCAGGCGTGTCATGCGTTCTACTATGGCTTTGGTACCCTGAACTGGAAGGCGCAGGGCTACAGCGCCGACCTGATCGGTGTGCTGTGGGGGCTTGGGGTCCTGGCCGAGATCGTCCTCTTCAGCTTTTCGAACCGAGTGGTAGCCCATGTCGGTCCGGTGCGCCTGCTTGCCCTCGGGGCTGCCAGCGGCCTCATTCGCTGGACACTGCTGGCCTTCTCGCCGCCGCTGTGGGCGCTGCTGGCATTGCAATGCCTGCATGCAGGCACGTTCGGCGCGGCACATCTGGGTGCCATGCACTTTGTGGCACGCGCAGTGCCGGGACATCTCGTCGGAACGGCGCAGAGCATATATGCCGCTGTCACAATAGGTGTCTTCATGTCGGTCGGCCAGTATGCGTCCGGCCATCTCTTCGCCAGCTTCGGTGCACAAGGCTATCTGTTGATGACTGCAATCAGTGCTGGAGCATTAACCGCAGCAATTCTCCTTGGAAGACTGTGGCATGGAGGAATGCTGAGAACGGCCGAGCCAGCGTAGACGAAACCTCACCCTTTGGCTTAGCATGGCGCCATCCGCAGGAGACCAACTGAATGGCGTACCACCACCTCGCGCTTGTCACGCGCGACATGAAGGCGACCGATCATTTTTACCGGGAGATCATGGGCTTTGATCTGAAGAAGGTCGAGATCGGGCCTACGCCGCAAGGCGGATTCGCGAAGCACTTCTTCTATGAAATCGAACCTGATCGCTTCATCGCGTTCTGGGAACTGCACGGTGACGCTTTCGCAAACCTGGGCGAGACGGGTCTCTCGAAGGCGATGGGGCTGCCGGAGTGGGTCAACCACATTTCCTTCTACTCGCCGACCGAGGAGCATCTGGCGCAGAAGCGCGACATGTGGCTCGCCGGTGGCTGCGACGTGATGGAGATCGACCATAACTGGTGCAAGTCGGTCTACACGCGCGATCCCAATGGTACACTGGTCGAGTATTGTGTCACCGTCGGGACGTTCACGGCCGAGGACCGAGAGATTGCCCTGAAGGCGGTCACATCGAATGATGTTCCGGCCTCACGTCCTCCCAAGTCGATCCTCATGCACAAGGCCAGCGACTTTCGTCGCGCAGCGCAGTGAACTGCCGGCGTACCGGGTAACGGCGCGCGGCATTCACCTGACCGGATGATGGCTTGTCGTGAACAGGGCTGATCAGAGGAAAGAAGGCGTTTCTCCCGCCACGGTGCTTGCACTCGTGGAGGCGCTGTATGCCTATGCCGACAATCCGGCGCAGTGGCAGGACATCACGGCTGCCATCGAGGCGCTGCCCGAAGCGCTTGATCCGGCCAGGGATCCGGAAGCCAAGGCCATCATGTCCCACGCGCAGCGCGCCTGCGCGATGATCAACCGGCTCAATGCCGGTCGTGCCGACCAGCCCGAGGGGCGCGAAGCGTGGGATGCGATCCTCCTGTCTTCCGAAGGCCAGGTTCGTGGCGTGGCGGGCAAGGGTGGTGCGCGGCTCAAGCCGTTCCTGTCCTCGACACTGCAGGTTGGCCGTCCCATCGGCCTGCACCGGGAAGCCGCACGTGTATTCGAAGCAGCGCTGTCGACGGTGGGCGGTGCGGACGAAACCTCGCTTGCACCCTTCACGCTGGAATCGCCCGACGGCGCGGCCGTTTGCTTTGGCGTTGTCCTTGCCCGCGAGGCCTTTCCCGCCGGGCTGGTCACTGCCTTCGGGCTTGGTGCGGTATGGACCGAGCCGCTGTTCGCCATGGTGCTGCTGTCGGCACGCGACTCACAGGCTGCGGGTCAGCTCGTGCACCGCAATTTCGGGCTGACGACCGCCGAGTCCCGGCTTGCCGCAAAGCTCCTGCAGGGTCGCCGGATCAGTGATGCGGCGGAAGACCTTGGCATGACCGCGAGCACGGCCCGCTGGCACCTGCGCAACATCTTCTCAAAAACGGGGACACGTCGTCAGGCTGACCTGCTGCGCCTTCTCACGAATGCCTCCGCATTCCCGCAGCAGTCCCCCGCGACCCTGTCCATGGCCTTGCCCGGCGTGCCGCCGCGGCGCCTGGTAACGCTCGATGACGGGCGACGGCTCTTCTACCGGGATTATGGTGTCCCCTCCGGGATTCCGGTCATCTATTTCCACTTCGGCCTTTCGGCCAGCATGCTTCCGCCTGCGGCGGCTGCAGCCGCGATGAAGGCGGGCGTGCGGGTGGTCGCGTTCGAGCGCCCGGGGTTCGGCCTGTCCGATCCGCGCAAGGAGTACTCGCTGGACGGCGTCGCATCCGACGTTGACGAGCTGTGCCGGAAGCTGGGGCTGAACCGCGTCGCGCTGTTCGGTGACGGCTATGGGGGCGGCTTTGCCGTGGCCGCCGCACGGCGTCTGGAAGGTCGCGTCATCCGCCTCGCGCTGCATGCGCCAAACCTCGGATGGCCGGCCACGAATGGCGAGAACAGGAACGGGCTGTCCGTCATGTATCGCCAGCCCTGGATCATTCCCACGGCAGCCGAGATGCTGCGGCGCGGGCTGCGCATTCCCGTCATCCGCTCGCTGCTTGGCTATCTCAGCGAGAGATCGCGTTCGGATGCGGACCGCGTGTCGGATCCCGAATTCTCGGCCTATCTCAACACGACCATCTTCGAGGCTCTGGAACGCACCAGCGCCGGCCTTGCGTCCGAGCTCGTGATGTTCGGGCGGGGCGCGCGAAGCGATCCGTCGGCGCTGCGCTGTCCGATCGCGGTCTGGCATGGCGAGGAGAATGCCGTGGTGCCGCTTGCGGACAGCGTCGCCGACTTCGAGAACCATCCGACGGCGGAGTTGAGCGTGCTGCCTGGCGTCGGCCTCTATCTGCGGCAGCCTGCGTTCGAGTCGATCTTCTTCTGGCTCGCGGGCAGTCGCGCACGTCGTGGCGGATTCCGCGAGGATGGGGTGCCCGAGAACGCGCCGGACAGCGCACCGCCGGGCTAGCCGCCGATGCGGCGGAAGCGGAAGGATGGCTTGGCCGGCGCTTCTGCAGCGAGGGCTTTCATGCGGTCGTGATGCGGGGACAGGGCGCAAGCCGGATCGGTTGCGGCGGCATCGCCCGCGATTTCCAGTGCCTGGCAGCGGCAGCCGCCCCAGTCGACCTCCGCACGCTCGCAGCCTTTGCAGGGCGCAGGCATCCAGTCTGTGCCCCTGAAGCGCCTGAAAGCTTCGCCTTGCTCCCAGATCTCGCCGAGCGGCTTCTTCCTGACGTTGTCGAAGGCCAGTCCCGGGATGGTGGACGCTGCATGGCAGGGCAAGGCGCGGCCGTCGGGTGTCACCACAATGACCTGTCGTCCCCATCCGCCCATGCAGGCCTTGGGGCGGTCGGCGAAATAGTCCGGCATCACATGGTCGATGACGAGCATGCCTTCGAGCCGCTTGCGCGCGGCGTCGACGATCGCACGCGTTTCAAGATACTGCGCGTGGGTCGGCATCAGCAGGCTGCGGTTCGGTATGGCCCAGCCGTGGTACTGCACGTGCGCGACTTCAAGCCGTCCCGCACCGAGCTGTTCGGCAAGGTCGATGAAGGCCTCGACCTCGCCCACATTGCCGCGATGGATCACGGCGTTGACCGTCAGGGCCAGGCCCTCTTCGACGACGAGGCGTGCGGCTTCCATCTTGGCCCTGAACGCGCCCTTGTAGTGCGCCACGATGTCCGTCTTTTCGGACGAGGTGCCCTGGAAGCTGATCTGCACATGGTCGAGGCCTGCCGCGCGCAGCTCCGTGAGGCGCTGGTCGCTGAGGCCAACGGCAGAGGTGATCAGGTTCGTGTAGAGGCCGGCCAGGTGGGCGGCGTTCGTGATCTCGGCGAGGTCGTTGCGCGCGAGCGGCTCGCCGCCCGACAGATGGACGTGGGCCACGCCCAGCGCAGCGGCCTCGTTCATGACGCTGACCCAGGTCTTCGTGTCGAGCTCGGTGCTCGCGCGGGTCAGCTCAAGCGGATTGGAGCAATAGGGGCACCCGAGTGGGCAACGATGCGTCAGTTCCGCCAGCAGTCCCAGTGGCGTCGGCGCGTCGGTCACGGCTTCACGTACCCCTTCGCGGTCAGGTCCTTCAGGAGGCTGTCAATGTCGGCGCGGATGACCTCGGCCTTCTCGTCATATTCCTTGGCGAGGGCCTGCGCGATGTCGGAGATGCGGCGCGTGCCATCCATCTGCTGGACGATCGAGAGGGCGATGTCGTCGAGCTCCAGCACGCGCTCGGGGCCCAGCAAATGCGGGCCGCGCTTGTCGCCGTTGCGGAGCTTGACCCCTGGGGCCAGCCTGGGCTTCGTGTCGTCGGTCATGATCCAAATGCGCCGGGTGGTACATGGCCCGGCGAGACGTAAGCATAGTACAGGGCATCCAGCATTGACCAGAGCACGCTGCACTTGAACTCGAGCGCCTTCAGGCAGAGGACCTGCTCCTCGCGGGTGCGTGCATGTGCGGTGCAATAGCGGAGGGCAAAGTCCGCGTCGCGGGGGGCCTGGGTCATGCGTTGACCAAAATAGGCCAGCGTTTCCTTCGAGATGAAGTCGTAGCCGGCGAGCATGCCCTGGACGCGCTCGGCGATGATGGTCGGGGCGAACATCTCGGTCAGCGACGAGGCCACGGCCTCGAGCACGGACCGGTCTCGGGTGAAATGCACATAGGCATCGGCTGCGAAGATGGTGGCGGGCAGGGCGAGGCGTTCGGAGACAACATCCTCGCGGGGCAGGTCGAGGCCGTCGGTGAGCCTGAGCCAGCGTGCGATGCCGCCGTCGCTGCCGTCGGTGCCGTCGTGGTCCTCGATGCGCACGCGCCAGGTCGCGCGGAGTTCCGGTGTCGGCAGGCGCGAGACGATGATCGCGTCCTTGATCGGGATGCGGCACTGGTAGATGTAGCGGTTCAGGGCCCAGGCCTGCACCTGGCGGCGGTCGAGCTTGCCGGCGTGCAGGAGTTTGTGGAACGGGTGGTGGTTGTGGTAGCGCGCGGCGCCGATGGCCCTGAAGGCCGCCTCGAATTCAGCGGGGGTGAGCAGGCTCACAGGTCAATCCTCATTCCGTCCTCGGCAATCTTCCATCCCGCCTTCTCGATGACGCGGCGCTCGTCCGAGGCGCGGTTGAGGACGGGGTTGGTGTTGTTGATATGGATGAAATAGCGGCGCTTCACATTGACATCGCGCAAGCGGGTGATCGCATGGTCCATCGAGACGTGGCCCATGCGCCGGGCCGTCTTGGTGCCCTCGCCGGAGCGGATCATCTCGTCGTCCACGCAGAGCGTGCCGTCGAAGAACAGGGCGTCGGCGCCTTCCAGCGCGAGCAGGATGTCGAGGGTGATCTCGGCGCAGGCCGGCATGAAGATGGCCTTGCGGTTGCCGGCTTCCAGCGTGACGCCAATGGACGAGCCCTCGACCGGGTCGATGCCGTCGCGGCCCTCGAGGTAGAGCGGTGGCTTGCCGGGCGTGTCGATGGGGGTGCAGGCGAGGCCGGGCACGGGCTCGAAGCTGCGGCCGGGCTGGATGGTGCGGAACTGGACGAGCTCGCGGTTCAGCACATTGAAGACGGCGTTGGTGCGCAGGACCTGCAGCACGTAGTCCGTTGCCCAGACCGTGAAGGGCTGGCGCTCGCGCAAGGTCAGGAGGCCGGTGATCGCGTCGATGTCGGCGCCGGTCAGGATGACCGCGCGGATGGGCGAGGAGCGGGGCGCCTGGGTCGGGTGGAGCTCGGGCGTGCCCAGGACCTGCTGGCGGATGTCGGGGCTGGCGTTGAGGAGGACCCAGTCCGTGCCATTGGCCGACGCGGCGAGGCTGCACTGGGTGAGCTGGGGGCAGTCAGGATCCTGTGCAAAGGCCCGGCGATTGTTCGGGCTTGCAACGTTCCATTGCGGGAAGCCGCCTCCGGCTGCCGCCCCGAGCACGATGAGTTTCATGGAGGTGCGGCGCGGTCGGGCGCCGCCCTTCTTACTCCGCTGAGCAGTAGCAGTTGATCTCCATCGCGGCGGAGATTTCGCGGATCTTCGGTTTGCGCCAGGACTTCTTCATGAGGCCACCTCGGTTGCATTGACGAGGTCGAGTGTGGCGCAAGGGCTCCGGCGGCGCAATAGGGCTAGCGGGCTTTCAGGCCGGCGATCGCCTGCCCGATGACGGCTTTTCCCCGCTCCCAGATCATGGCCTTCCAGTCGTCGGCCTCCGGGTAGAAGGCGCCGCGGATCTGGGCCTTGATGGCGGCGCGGTCCGGATGGCCGAGGCCGCCGATCGCGTGAAGCCAGTTATCGGCGCGCAGGGCGAAGAAGACCTCGAGCGTCGATTGGGTTCCGTATTCCACGCAGATGGTCGTGGTTTCGGCGCCGCCGAACATCGAGGGGATCGCCGAGTCGAGGCTGCCGTAAACCTGCGCCGAGACGGAGTCGCCGGCGCGGGTCGAGGAGACCTCGCTGCCGAACCAGGCGGTGGCGCGGCGATAGGCGGGACTGTCCGTCGCGTCCTCGCTGATGAGCTCGGCCTGGCCATAGGGACCGAGGCCCGTGTGGAAGTCGAGGACAGCGGCGCGGCGGCAGGGCAGCGCGTGCGTGGCCACGATGTGGCGCAGGGTCGTTGCCGACCATTGCGCGCGCGTGCCGCCGAAATACATGCCCTCGGGGTGCGTGTACTGACCCTTGCTGATCGTCTCCTGCATCGCGAAGGCGCCGTGCTCCTTCGCGTAGTTGCGCAGGGCGCGGCTTGCGGCCTCGGTCGCAGCGTCATCGAGGCTCGCGGGAGCGATGGCGTCGGCCAGCAGCGCGTAGTCGAGATTGGCGGGCAGGGGGGCCGACCAGTCGACGAAGTTGCGGTTCAGGTCGACATTGTCCTCGGTCACGCGGCGGTCCCAGGCAAAGCCGTGCGGGTTGAGGGCGTGCACGAAGACCTGGCGCAGGCCGGGCACGTTCGGCGTGCCTTCGCGCAGCCAGCCGGTCAGGACGGCCGAGCCCGCGTAGCCCTCGACGCCATGCGTTCCCGCGACGGCCAGAAGCGTCGTGTCACCGGATCCGCAGACGGCGACGTCGATGAAGAGTTCCTCGCCCTGCGGGCCCCGTGCATGCGGATGCCGGTACTGGAATAGCGCGGCGCCTGCGGCCGTCGCCGCGAGCCGGAACTTGCTGCGGGCCTCGAAGTAGTCCTTCGCGAACAGGGTCGTGGCGGTCATCGTCTGGTCCGGGCTGTAGTCGTTCGTGTCCGGGGCTGTTTCCAATGGCCTTACGGCGAGTGCTGCCTGCATGATAGCGCGATCCGGGAAAGGGTGAGGTGTGTCGGCGCTCACCTTATGGGTGCAATCCTGAATTTTGTGCTGCCGGGGAGGGGCTTCAGAAGATGACACTCCTCCCGAATGCCTGTTGCTGATTTTGGCTTGTTCCTGCGTTTTTCACCGATGAAGATGACACTTTCGTATGATGTTTTTCAGTCGGCCGCTCCGGGCCGGTGAAGTTTTGCGCGCGGGGTGTTGCAGGTCTCCCTTGGTCATGCGTGGCCGGATTGATGGGTTGGAACATAATAGGAACAAAAACCCTGAACCGCAATGGCTCGTTTCGCCGCACCCGCAATGGCTCGCGCGGCGCCTGACGGCCCGTTTGACGGCCGCCTGCGCAGGGCGTAAGGCCTTGCGCCCGTATTGTTGCCGCGGCTTGCCGCGCCTGGAAAGGAAGCTCCCATGAAGATCTATGACTCCGGCCTTTCGCCTTACGCCGCCCGCGTTCGCCTGCAGGTCTATCTCAAGGGGCTGAAGGCCGAGATGATCTCGGTGCCGGCCGGCGGGACGCATACGCCGGAGTACGCAAGGATCAATCCGCTGGAGAAGATCCCGGCGATCGACCACAACGGTTTCTGCCTGCCGGAGTCGAGCGTGATCGGCGAGTATATCGAGGACGTCCACCCGACGCCGTCGCTGCGCCCCTCGGATGCGAAAGAGAGGGCGCGCATGCGGGTGATCTACAACATTGCTAATGACTATATCCTCAATCCGCTGTTCGAGCTCTTCGAGCAGTTCGATCCGAAGACGCGCAATGCGAAGGTGGTCGACGAGCAGCTGACGGAGCTGTCGAAGGGGCTCAAGGGGCTTGAGCACTACATCACGGGTGGTCCTTACGCGCTGGGTGCGTCGGCGTCACTCGCGGACTGCGCGCTCGTGCCGTCGATGTTCTTCGTGAATGCGATCGCGCCGGCCTTCGGCCAGGCAACGCTGCTGGACGCCACGCCGAAGGTGAAGGCGTACTGGGCGGCCGTGCAGGCCGATGCGAGCGTCGCCAAGGTGCTGGGTGAGCTGACCAAGGCGCTCAGCGACTACATGAGCCAACCAAGGGCGTGATCCCCGGGAGCGCGGGCTTCCAGCCCGCCCGCCTTGCCTGTTCCCGTCGACTTTGAGATAAGCCTGCATCATCCAGTGCAGGCAAGTCTCATGGTTGGAAGCATCAGGTTATTGGCGCTATTAGTTTTCCTCGGCATCCTTGCCGGCAGCGCCCATGCGAGCTCCGTCCTGAAGGGCGAGGACGCGGACAAGTTCCTGGACAGCCTGCGCATTCCCGTTTCGGGAATGAAAGCAGCCCGTGATCTGGTCGGTACGCATGTTCCTCTCCAAACCAGTGACGGCTTTCTCATCTATCATTTCCGCGAGATGCTGGTCACGGTCGAGCGGCCCGCACCACACCATGACCGCATCACCGGCAAATACTTCGCGGGCAAGACACCGAAAAGCCTGTGCATCGACTTCAAGGGGCGCGCCGCCAACTACTGCGTCGACATCGTGTTTGCGAATGGTGAAGTCGCGATCACGATGAAGGGGCAGACCCTGAAGGGAGTGCCCTATTCGGATGCACCTACAACGCTGGGTCCTGCGCGGCCGATGCCGAAGGCTGTGGCGGATGCCATTCACCAGCAGGCGCAGTGCCTGTGCTTCCAGGAGATTGCGCGGGAGGCTGCGAAGGGCGACTTCCGCGCGGTCATGGAGAAATTCGAACCTGATGGAAGCGAGTGGTACGAGAACGGCGAGCCTTTCTTTGATGCCGTTCTCAATGTGCAGCCCTGGTACCGGCCCTGCCTGGTCAATGAAGGATCAAACCTGCTGTTCTGCCAAACCGCCGACCTGATCAACGCGAGCAAGTCCCAGGTTGCACAGTTTGAGCAGCAGCAGAACCGGCTCGTGCAAAAATGCTTCGGAAAGGCGCCAGCGGGGCGTTCCACAAAAGCGGACAACCTCATGCAAGGAACGGAGTGGTGGATCACGGACACGCTGACCGCTTATTCGATGAAGGGGGCGCACCACGTCTCAGGCTCAGCAGACCATCAGCTGTTTCTGGTGACCTTTCACATCGGCAAGCGCAAGCGATCCTGATCTCAGTCCCGGAGGAGAATCCATGTTGCCGACGATGCAGAAGGTTCATGCATCTGTCTGGCGTGTGGGAGTGGAGCGACCTCCGGCCGTCAGCATTGTCCATGACTTGCTCGTTGCCCCAGACTCTGCGATCGTTACATGACAACATGCGCAGTCCAGACCATTTCGTGTACGAGGTTGAAGATCACGAGCGCCATGTCGAGCTCTGTGTTGCGGTGCTGAGGTGAATGCCATTATCTTTCTCTGAGGCCACCGAGGCGCTGGTCCCGACGTCGTTTGGCGGCGTGCCTCAGCGACAAAGAGCATGAGATGCGACGTCCCCTTACCGGCACCATAGAAAGCGTTGGTGAAGACCACAGCTTCGCCTGCCTGCGTGCAGATGACGGCAGGCGCTTCACGTACAGCGTCACAAGACCAGGAGATCTGTCCTTCGATGCGTCCCATGTTGGAAGGCGCGTGGTTTTTTCCGGATATGAGCGGCGAGGAGGTCATGTCGCCAGTACGCTGAGACTTGGACCACCGCCATCGGCTCCGGCGGATGTGTGGCCGCCGTGGGGGCAATATGTTCGGGTCATCTGCAGGATAAGCTGGCTGTATCCGTTGTCGGGATACTGCACGCTCAACGCCGAGAAACTTCCATACGACATTCCCTATGTGTATGGACGGCGCAAGCGCAAGGACTTGCGATGTGGTGACATGGTCATCGCCGAGCTGCTGCGCGCGCAGAAGAGCGTCAAGGCCTACAAGGTGGTCAGGTTGCCAAAGGACTATCTTTCAAAGATGGCGGAGCATGAACATCTTCTCACCCCAATACCCTAGACGCGTATCGATGATCGCCCCTCATCGTTGTCGACACATGAGGGGCCGTTAGTTTCAGAGCTTCTGTCCTGAATCGTAGCGCATGACGGCGACGGCGCCGTCGCGGTGGAATGCGTAGAGCGTGTTGCCCGGCTTTGCCGTTCCGATCCTGAAGTCGCTGTCGATCGGTGTTGCGCCTTTAGGATATTGACCGCCCAGGCCGGTGTGCGCATAGCGCACGGCGCTGGGCGATGAAGAGAATTTTCCGCCGCGGCTCACGAAACCTGACCAGGTGTTGGTCTTGATGTTGCAGGAGTTGCTCCAGAGTGCCTTGTCCGTTCCGCGGACGAAGACCGCCACGCGTCTTGGCCTCGCCCGCGGGGGCTGGGAAAGCTGCGCCCGTCACACTCCCGTCAAGCGGCTGATGTTTGGGCAGTCATCTCCTCAAGGCTGCCTTGAGCCGGAAACGTGCGGTTTTGACACCGGAGACGGGGCCGTGAACCGATTGCGCCGCCGGATTCCCGTCGCGTAGACTCATGGTTCAGTGCTGCCATCCCCGCCGGGGCGAGGGTGGACCAGGAGGCGACCCATGACAGGGCGTGCGATGTTCAACCGGATGGTGCCTGCGTGCGTGCTCATCGTGGCCGTCACTGTGTGTGCCATTGCGCGGGCGTCGGACTTGCCGCCGCTTGCCCGGCTCCACGACGGGCACCCGGTCGATGTCTCCGGCTTGCCCGACCAGCCGCACGTGATCGTGGTCTGGATGCAGGGCTGTGCGCCCTGTCTTGAGGAGTTGAGGCATCTCAAGGAGATTGCGGCGCGAACGCCAGGTTGGGGTTACGTGACCCTCGCGCTGGATGAACCTGCTCGGGCGCGCGAAGCCCTGCCGCACGAGGCCGCATTTGCGACAGCCTGGATCGCATCTGGAAAGCCCGCTGATGTTCTTGCCCTGCTCAATCCTGAAAAGCCGGCCTTGCCGCTCGCTCTCGGCCTCGACAGGAAGGGCGAGGTCTGTGCGCGGCGTGTCGGACTGCTTGGATCTGACGTTGTCAACGGGTGGGCCGCTACATGCTCGAAGTGAAAGACCTTGTTGCCGGCTACGGGGGCAAGGCCGTCGTGCGCGTTCCGTCGATGTCTGCAGGACCCGGGCAGGCGCAGCTGTTGCTGGGTCCGTCGGGCTCGGGGAAGTCGACCGTGCTGCTGGCGATGGCGGGGCTCGCCGACATCATGAAAGGCACGGTATCCATCGCGGGTGTCGAGCTGTCGCGCCTGTCGTCAGCCGAGAGGGACCGGAGCCGGGGACGCATGATTGGCTTCATCTTCCAGGACCTGCATCTGGTGCCGGGTCTCAGCGCCCTCGACAATCTCATGCTGTCCCCCTTTGCTGCAGGCGTCGGGCAGGACCGCGAGCGCGCCCTGTCGCTGCTGGCCTCGCTGGGCGTGGGTGACAAGGCCTTGCGACCGGCCGAACGGCTGTCGCGCGGCGAGGCGCAACGGGTTGCCATTGCGCGTGCCATGCTGCTCAAGCCATCGCTCATCCTGGCGGACGAGCCAACCGCAAGTCTCGATGATGCCGCCTGTGAATCCGTTGCATCGCTGCTCGAGCAGGCCGCAGCCGATACGGGAGCTTCGCTCGTCATCGCTACACATGACAGCCGTCTCAAGGCACGGTTCGCGCTGGCGACAGCCGTGGAGCCCGTCCATGAATAGGTTCAAGCTGGTCTGGGCCTTCATCAGCCGCAAGCCGCTCACCTGGGCCTTCCACATGCTGTCGCTGGCCCTCGGCGTTGCCGTCGTGACGGCGCTGCTGCTGATCCAGGAGGGGCTCGAGACCCGCTTCCGGCGTGACCTTGCGGACATCGAACTCGTCATCGGGGCGAAAGGCAGTCCACTGCAGCTCGTACTGTCGAGCGTATTTGCGCTCGACGTGCCGACGGGGAACATTCCCCTCAGCGAGGCCGAGCGATTTGCACGTCATCCGCTCGTGAAGCGGGCCGTGCCGGTCTCGCTGGGTGACAATGCGTTTGGCTTTCACATTGTCGGCACGTCGACGGAGTATCCGACCATCTACGGCGCGACGCTGCAGTCTGGAAAACTGTGGAGTGCCCCGATGGAGGCTGTCCTGGGGTCCGAAGCGGCGCGCGTGATGAAGCTGGCAACTGGCGCGACGTTCACCGGGCAGCATGGCCTGACGATGGGCGGTGACGCGCACGGAGACAGGCCTTACCGTGTTACCGGTATCCTTGCGCCAACCGGTGCCGTCATCGACCGGCTGATCCTGACCGATACAGCGTCCGTGTGGAAGGTGCACGAAGAAGCCCATGGCGCTGAAGCCCATGCTGAAGGAGATCACGCGGACGCTGTGAACGAAGCACGCGACGGGCGCGAGGTCACTGCATTGCTGGTGACCTACAGGTCCCTGCTCGGTGCCGTGATGTTGCCCCGCGAGGTTTCCGCGATACCAAACCTGCAACCTGCCGTGCCGGCGATCGAAGTGGCGCGGCTCAACCGCTTGCTCGGCAATGGCGGTGACGTGCTGCAGGGCTTTGGTGCCGGGTTGCTGGTGCTAGCCGGGTTCGGTTTCGTGCTGACGCTGGCGACGGCCGTCGGCCAGCGGGCGCCCCAGCTGGCGCTGCTGCGGGTGCTGGGTGCCCGACCGACCCTGCTGTTCAGCCTTGTCACGATCGAAGCCCTCCTGCTTGGCTTCATTGCGGGGGCCTGCGGCATCGGCCTGGGCTGGGCTGCAGCTGCCCTTGCGGCGCAAACGAGCGTTGCGACGGGCGGTCCGGTGCTGGCTCTTTCCTCACCGGGCCTGCGTGAAGTATGGATCCTTGCAGGCGCACTGGCGATCAGCCTTGTGGCGGCGATCGGGCCGGCCATCGCGGCCTACCGGACCGATCCGGCGCGCGTACTGAAGGGAGGGTGACGCCCATGCGAACTCTGGCGAAAAATGTCGGCGTGAAAAGGGTGCCTCCCCGTCGTGAGATTCTGGGCGGGGCGATCGCGCTCATCAGCCTCGGCCTGTTTCTGCCGAAGGCGCGCGCGCAGGATGGCGGCGCTGCGGCGGGTGGTGGCGTCAACATACCTCCGTCCAAGCACAGCAACTGGGACATTTTGCGAAAGACGCAGGTGAAGCTCGACTTCAAGCGCGGCACCTATGTGGCCACGCATCCGGCGGCTACGGAAGCGCTGAACGGCACGACCTTCGAGATCGAGGGCTTTGTCACGCCGGTGAAGGCGGAAACCAGTTTCCGGCATTTCCTGCTGATGCCCATGGCGCCCGGATGTTCGTTCTGTCCGCCGCCTGAGTTCAACGAGATCATCGAGGTGACGTCGCGCGAGCCGATCACCGCGGAGCTGCGCATGTTCAAGGTGCGTGGCAAGTTCTCGACGCAGAACAATGGCAAGGACGGCCTGTTCTTCAAGCTCGAAGACGCCGACGTCGACTAATGTCAGTCGCGCGCGGGCAGCCATAGCGGCCCGACGGCGAGCAACAGCACGGCGACGTTGAAGAACACGTTCGAGATGTTGCCGGAGGCCCAGGAGCCCGCGCTGTCCAGCATGAACCAGGCGCAGATGCCGGTGACGATGGAACGGCGCACGGGTTCCGGCGCGAGGTCATAGACCCAGGCCGACAGGCACCACAGCGTCACGCCCCAGCCCAGCAGGAAGCCTCCCGTCAGTGCGGAAAGGAATCGCGTGTCGGGTGAGTCCCATGTCGTGGCGCCGTCTACCGGCCAGCTGAGGATGTCGAGCGACAGGCGCGCGAGCTCCTGGGTCTCGGGCATGGTTCCCAGAAAGAACACGGGCCCGAACGATCCAATGATGATGGCCGCGACCTTGATCCAGAGCTTGTGAAAGCTGCGTGTCATGCATGGCTCCCCGAATGTGGAAGCGATGGTGGCAATGCTCCCGTCCGAAAACAATTACCCTTGAGGTAGTCAGGGCGTGACAATCGGGAAGTTGGCCACGACCGGCTCGATCATGTCTGCCAGCGCCTCGTACAGCGACGGATCACCGGTGATCGAGATCTGGCCTGAAGCGATCAGGGGCGCAGGGGGCGAGCCTGCCATGAGGGTGAGCAGCAGGTCGGGGCGCTTCATGCGGACAGTGGCGCCCGCGTGTTCGTCCCTGATGCCGGCCTCGTGGATCATCACGCCGGCTTCAATCGTGACCAGGTGCGTTTCGCTGCGGTCGGTCAGTTCGAGGTTGAGGCGGAAGCTGCGGGCCGCGGCCTTCTCCGGGTTGATGCGCACGGCGGCGAAGTCGAGCAGCATCGAGGTTGTCGTGGCGGCAAGCACGTCGACGCTCATGCTGGCGGCCGGCATCTTGATGACACCCGTACGCAGTTCCTGCGCGCCGGTGAGGTAGATGTTGCGCCAGGTTCCGGCTTCCGTGGCATGGGCCATTCGCGTGTAGACGGTGGCCAGCATCTCCCGCGCACCGGCGTTTGCCTCGTCTGCGAAGACCGCGTGGTTGAGCAAGGTGGCGGCCCAGCGCAGTTCATCTGCCTTCAACGCCTTTTCGGCGAGGGCGATGACGGCACCGATCCCGCCCATGGATTCGACATATTTCTTCGAGGCGGGTTCGGGCGGCAATGGGTTGAGGTTGGCGGGGTTTGCGTCGTACCAGCCGATGTAGCGCTGGTAGACGGCCTTCGCATTGTGGCTCATCGTTCCGTAGTAGCCACGATTGAACCACTGGCGGGCGAGTACCTCCGGCAGGCGGATGACTTCAGCAATCTCGGTGGGCGTGAAGCCTGCATTCATGAGGCGCACGGTCTGGTCATGCAGGTACTTGTAGGCATTGCGGTGGCTGGTCAGGAATGACGTGATCTCGTCCTTGCCGAAGCGTGGAATGCCGTGTGCCGCAAACATCACGTCGCTCTGCCCTGCGAAAAGGCGGATGGACTCGGTGAGATAGTCGGCCCAGGCCTTCGCATCGCGCACGAGGGCGCCGCGCGCGGGCAGAAGGTTGTGCATCGTCAGGTTTGCATTCTCGGCCATGAAGACGGCGCGTGATGCGGGAAGGTAGAAGTTCATCTCCGCTGGAGCCTCGGTTCCGGGCGTGAGCTGGAACACCATCGTCACGTTCCCCACGGTGACCTCCTGGCCCGTGCGCGTGATTGCCAGCGTCGGTGCGATCAGCGACAGGGAGCCCAGCGAGGGCTTGGGGCCGAGACCCGAGGTTATTTCGCCATCGGCGGCGGACTTGACGGTGAGGCCGAACTGGAAGCGCGCGCGGCGCGACATGGCAGGGCCTGCGATGATGTTCTCCGAGACGGCATGTTCAAGGAAACCTTCTGGCGCGATCACCTGGACCTTGCCGGCTTCGACTTCGGCGCGGCTCGTTACGCCACCCACGCCGCCATAGTGATCGACATGACTATGGGAATAGATGACCGCGAGCACTGGCTTGGTCGCTACATGTTCGGTCAGCAGTTCGAGGGCGGCGCGTGCAGCCTCCACGCTTGTCAGCGGGTCCACGACGATCCACCCCGTGCCGGCATCGATGAACGAGATGGTCGACACGTCGAAGCCCCGGACCTGCCATATGCCATCCGTGACCTTGAAAAGGCCGTGCTTGGTCAGGATCTGCGCCTGGCGCCAGAGGCTGGGGTTCGCCGTGTCCGCAGCGTCGGCGTTCAGGAAGTCATAGGCCGTGAGGTCGACAGCCACGCGGCCATCGGGCCTGCGGACGATGGGGTCCTTGCGGGTGGCGATGAAACCCCGCGTGGCGAAGTCGAAGTCCTTGCGGTCATCGGCCGCGACGAGGCGGCGTGCTTCTTCGAGCTGGTCCTTCGACATGATGCGTCTCCCGTATGTGTTTTGGGCACCATAGGGGGCGCAGCCGCGGGCGTGCAAGGAGAAGCCTCCCTGCACGCGATATTCGCGGTTCTAGCTTTTGCCAGGCATCATACGTCGCAGAGTGGTGTCCCTTCGCCAGTAGTGATGGTAGAGCGCTGCCACGGCATGGAGCCCGATCAGCACGTAACCGATCGTTGCGACCGTCTCATGCGCTTCCTCGAAGAACTCTGCAGTTTCCTCGCTGGCGCCAACGAGGGAGGGAATTGGAATTCCGAAGAGGGCCACATCCTTGCCTTCCGCACTGAGCAGGCCCCAGCCGAGGATCGGCATCACGATCATGAATCCGTACAGCGCGAGATGGGCACCTGCCGCTGCCAGCTTCATGAACGGCTCAAGGGGCGGATCGACCGGTGGGGTGCCCGTGCGGACCCTGATCGCGGTACGCAGAATGACCGACAGCAGCACCGTCAGGCCGAAGGAATAATGCAGGCTCTTCATGAACTCGCGCTCGACACTGCCGCGGGGGAAGATGCCGCGGAACTCCATGGTGACATACGCGCCGATGATCAGCACGACCACCAGCCAGTGAAGGGCGATGATGGCGGGGTGGTAGCGGGCCGGCTGCAAACTTGCGGTCATTCTTCAGCTCCGTGCTTCAGTTCATTCGAAATGTCCGGTCTCCTCGCGGGAGACCGGACGGATGCCAGCGGTTCAGTCCTCTTCCGTCTTCACGACCTGTCCGGTCGCAGGGTCGAAGTAAAGTTCGTAATTCCTTCCGCCCTTGGTGGCATTCACCTCGTAGCACGAGCCGTCGCGTTCAATCTTCCACACGGCGTAGCCCATCTTTCGGGCGGTCGCTTCAATCTCCGAGAGCGGGCGCCAGGCCGACTGGGGCGCACTCGTGCACTGGCGATTGCTGTCATCGTCGGATGAGCGGCCGCGGTGGTGGCTGTCGTCACGGGACGCGTGATGGCTGCTGCGGCTTTCGTGTCCGCGGCGGTCATCGTCGTCATCGTCGCCGTGCCGGGCCAGCGCCGGGGTGGCCAGCATCGCGGTTAATGCGCATGTCAGTATCAGTCTGGAAAATGTCATGTCTTGGGTCCTCCTGGTGTTCCAGCGATGACCCGAACATGGCAGAACTCCGATGACAGGCCCCTTTGGCCGGCTGTCAGCGTTTTGTCAGGTTGGATGAGCGAAAATCGGTTGATGTTCCGCACCCTCAGGTTTCTGGTCCTGCTGCTCGCTGGCTGCGCCGTGCTGGCGTTCAGCCATGCGGATGCGCATGCCAGGCGCGGGCGCGGCGGGCATGGGGACCATGACGATGCCATGCGCTATCTCGAGCAGGGACGAGTGCTGCCGCTCGAGAAGATCACGCGGATCGCGACGGGTGCCGTTGGCGGGGGCGAGGTCATCGAGGTGGAGTTCAAGGTCAGGGACGGGCGTCCCGTGTGCGAGGTGAAGATCATCGACCGGAGCGGGCGCCTGCGCGAAGTCTATGTGGATGCGCAGACCGGCAAGGTGCTGAAGATCGAAGGCGGGCGCCGTCGCGGGCGCGATGATCACGATGAGGATGACTGATGCGCGTCCTCCTCGTTGAAGATGATCCGCAGATTGCCCGTTCGGTCAGCGAGGCGCTTGGTGCCGCCGGCTGGACGGTGGACCACACCGCCGATGGCGAAGACGCCTGGTTTCGCGGGGACACGGAAGATTACGCTGCCGTCGTGCTTGACCTGGGGCTTCCCGGCCTTGATGGCCTGACCGTCCTTCGGCGCTGGCGGAAGGCGGGGCGTCTCATGCCGGTGCTGATCCTGTCCGCGCGCGGCTCGTGGAGCGAGCGTGTGGAGGGCATCGACCTTGGCGCGGACGACTATATCGCCAAGCCGTTCGCGGTGGAGGAGCTGCTGGCCCGGCTGCGGGCGCTGGTGCGGCGTGCAGGCGGGCACGCGACCTCGGTGCTTGAGGTTGGTGACGTCGTCCTGGACCAGCGTCGCATGAGCGTGAGCGTGGCAGGAAAGCCTGTCGCCCTGTCGCCGCTGGAGTTCAGGCTGCTGTCGTATCTCATGCACAATGCCGGGCGCGTCGTGCCGCAGGCTGAGCTGGGTGAACAGATCCACGGAGACCATGGTGATCGCGGCTCGAATGCCATCGAGGTCATCGTGGGGCGGATCCGGCGGAAGCTGGGCGTGCCCTTCATCGAGACGCGTCGCGGCTTCGGTTATGTCGTTGGCGCGACTGCACCATGAGGTTTTCCCTTTCGTCCGTTCGGCTGCGCCTCGCGCTGGGGGCCCTTGCGGCGATCACGCTTGCGCTTGTCATTTCGTGGTTCGGGCTCGTGGCGCTGTTCGAGCGCCATGTCGAACGGCGCGTCGGGTCGGAACTCAGCCTTCACCTGTCACAGATCGCGGCGCGCAGCGTCATTGCGGCGGACGGGCAACTGTCGCTTGAGCAGCAGCCGCTGGACCCACGCTTCGAGCAAGTGCAGAGCGGGCTCTACTGGCAGGTGCAGGACGAGGCGAGCGGCCAGTTGCTGCGTTCCCGCTCTCTCTGGGACATGCGCCTCAAGCTCCCGGATGACAAGCCGGCACTGGGGCGGGTGGATATCCATGACATTGCCGGGCCGCGGAATGCCGTGCTGCTCGCACATGAGCGCCGGCTGATCCTGCCTGCCGGCGACGGCGAACGCGTCGTGCGCTTCGTCGTGGCCATCGATCGCGCCGAAATCGATGCGCTGACAGCCGGCTTTGCCGGCGATGCGACGCTGGCGATGCTGGGTCTCGGCCTTGTTCTCGCAGTGGCGAGCATCGTTCAGATCAGCCTTGGCGTGGCGCCGCTCGCGGGCATTGGCCAGCAGGTTGCTGCGGTCAGGAGCGGTACAAGCCGGCGGCTTGCCCAGGTTCCGGCTGACGAAGTGACGCCGCTCGTCAACGAGGTGAATGCCCTGCTTGATGCCGTCGACAGCCAGGTGGCGCGGGCGCGGGCGCGGGCCGCGGACCTGGCGCATGCGCTGAAGACGCCGCTCTCGGCACTCAAGGCTGATGCCAACCGTCTTGCGGCGAAAGGCGAGGCGGAGATGGCCGCCGACATCGATGCGGCCGTGACGGCGATGGCGGCGCAGGTCGAGCGCGAGCTTGCGCGCACGCGGGTTCGCCATGATGTGCGCGGAGCCGGAGCCGCCCTGCGCCGCGTGGCCGAAGGCGTGGCCAATGTCATCCGGCGCACGCCGGCCGCTCAGGCGGTGACGATCGTGATCGACGTCCCGGAGACGACGTGCGTCGCGCTCGATGAGACCGACCTTGCCGAAGTGATGGGCAATCTCGTGGAGAATGCCGTCCGGCATGCGCGGACGAGCGTGTACATCCGCGCCGAAACCGCCGCGAATGACGGCGTGAAGGTCGTCGTTGATGACGATGGCGACGGTCTCGACGAAGCAGCGCGCGCCGCCATCGTGAAGCGTGGCGTGCGACTGGACCAAACCTCGAACGGGGCAGGGCTTGGGCTTGGCATCGTCACCGATATCCTCGACGCCTATGGTCACGTGCTGGAGCTTCATTCATCTCCATCGGGCGGCTTGAGGGCCTGTTTCGTGGCGCGTCGCGCGGCGACCGTTGAAGGCTGACATTCTTCTCCCGGGGGAATGGATGGTGCGGCCTCAATTGCTGGTGCATGGGGGAATTCCCGTCATTGGGATGCGTGGCGATGCTGTTCATCCGCAGGCTGCGGTGTGCACGGCAAAGTGCACGAAGCGCGCTGATTCAGCTTGAAGCGACGTATCCGGATTAATAGCGTCGCGCCCGATGACCGCCCGTTCATGGGGAATGAGGCGAGCAGTTTTTGGGGTTTGTCTCATGAGATTTCTGGTTTCCCTCGCTGCCACGGCGGCTCTCGCGCTGTCTGCCTCTGCTGCACCGATGACGACATTCACGAGCGACAACGTGCAGTCGTTCCTCAAGAAGGCCGGCGCGACGAACATCGAGCCCGAAACGAATGGCGGCGTGCAGTTCGTGCACTTCGAGTACAAGGGCCTGAAGTATTCCACGTCGGTCCGCTTCTGCGATGAAGGCACGACGAAGAACTGCACCGGCCTGCTGATGGCAATCGGCTTCGAGGCGGATTCCTCGGACTCGCTTGAGGTGCTGAACTCCTTCAACTACGGCTTTCCGATCGCAACGGCCGTCAAGCCGGATCCCAAGACCCTGGTGTTCGGCCGTCTCGTGACGTCGATCGGTGGCGTCGAGGAAGGCAACGTTGCCGCGAACCTCGGCCTGCTCATCGCGGCGCCTCAGGTCTATGGCGAATTCCGCAAGACGCAGGTCGTTGCCTCGTCAGGTGTGGGCAGCACCGTGCTGCTCTCGCAGAACGCCGCGCCGGCGCCGTCGCTGAAGCCCGTGAAGCTGACGGCTGACCAGGTGAATTCGCTGATGAAGCTGGTTCCCGCCAAGGAAAAGCTGCCGCAGTAAGCGCGGTCAACGCTTGAAACTGAATAGCCGCCGGTCCGCAGGGGCCGGCGGCTTTTCTATTTCTCCTTGGCAGACCAGGAGCCGTCCCAGTTCGCCGGCGGCGGTTCGTAGGCGTAATGCTGGATGCGCTCTTCGTAGGTGTCGAAGATCTCTTCCGGTGCGCCGGCGACGGTGCGCCCGTGCGCGATGGCAGCTTTCGCCCCTTCCCAATCTTTCGACCGGAAAGCCTTGAACAGCGCCTGCAGGGCGGCGTCGAGGTCCTGGTAGGCCTGTGTCTCGCGAACGTGGGCGTGACCCATGAGAGCGTAAAGGTGGGTCGGTGTGGCGCGGCCTTTCACGGCGATGAAGTCGAGTTCGAGGAACGCGAACTTCTCCGGTACCTTGGCGACCGTGTCCTCGCCAATCACGACAGGGAAGCCGTAGTTGCCGGCGAAGGACTGGATACGCGCCGAGACGTTGACGGCGTCGCCAAGCGCCGAGTAGTCGAAGCGCAGGTCTGAGCCCATGTTGCCGACAACGCAGGTGCCGGTGTTGATGCCGACCGACACCGCGATCTTGTTGACCTTGTGTGACTTGTAGAAGCCTTCGGCCGTGAGTTCCTCGTTCAGAACGACCAGCGAATCCATCATGCCGAGGGCGCAGTTGCAGGCGTGGGTCGGGTGGTCTTCCACGTCGATGGGCGCGTTCCAGAATGCCATCACGCAGTCGCCGATGTATTTGTCGATCGTGCCGCGATGGTTCAGCACCTCGCGGGACAACGGTGTCAGCACGCGGTTGATGAGCTTCGTCAACCCTTGCGGATCTGTGCGGAAGCTTTCGGCAATGGGCGTGAAGCCGCGGATATCGCAGAACATGATCGAGAGTTCGCGCGTATCTCCGCCCAGCTTCAGCTTGGAAGGATCGTTCGCGATGCTGTCCACGACGTCCGGAGGCAGGTATTGCGCGAAGGCGCTGCGGACCGTGCGGCGCTCGGCTTCCGTTCTCATGAATTTCACAAGGCTGGCCGAAGCGAACACGAGAGCGATGTTCAGCGAGGGCGCCACGGGATCGAGCAGCCAGAGCTGCTGCGTGAAGGCCCACCAGGAGACGCTGACGGCGAAAGTGATCGCGACGGCGGCGACGCCAGCGATCCAGAACACGGGAACGCGGTTGATGGTCAGCAGCACCAGAAGCCCCATCACAAGGGCAAAGCTCAGCTCGGCGCCATCCGACCAGTCGGGGCGACCGAGAAAATGCTGCAGCAGCATCTGTTCGAGCGCCTGAATGTGGAGTTCGACGCCCGGGGCGTCGACGCGCCTGGGCGTTGCGCGCAGATCGAGGAGGCCTGCAGCACTGGTACCCACGAAGATGGCCGCACCCTCCAGGTCGCCCAATGCCTTGGGATCCTGCAGGACCTTCCAGGCGGGTATGCGTCGCGATGGCTGGTCTTCGGTGAAGTGGATCCACATCTGTCCATCCGTCGTCGACGGGATCTGGATCGGGCCGACCTTCACGGACACGATGCGATGCGGCTGGCCGAATGAAAGTTCACCTGCGCCGCCGGCCATGGTCACGAGAATTGTGGGAATACTGCCTGTCATCCGCGCCAGGGCCACGCGCAGTGTCTCCAGGGCGAGGCCCGGATAGGCTTCGGCGTGTCCCTTGCCGACAAGGCCAATGAACAGCGGAACGCGACGAACGATGCCGTCGTCGTCGGTGACCGTGTTGAAGGCACCCGTGCCCGGTGCCGCCTGCTGGAGCACGTCGAGGGGAACTGTCGCGCCCGTGAGAGAGTTCACGGCGTAGATCAACTTGCTTTCGGAGTCGCCGACGCGTGCGACGCCCGCCTTGAGCAGCGGCTTGCGGCCCGTGTCGGTGTCACCGAGAATGAATCCAAGGACCGTTGGTGTGCGCTTCAGCGTGTCGGCGAATATGTCGTCGTTGTTCGGCAGCGTCATGAGCTGCTCGCGGGCGCTGTCCCATTCGGGGCCTGCAGGAAGTTCCTTGGCAATCAGGGCGGGTGAGGTCCGGTCGGGTTCCGGAAACACCATGTCGTAGGAGATCACCGCAGCGCCCGCGTTGCTGAGGTTGTCCGTCATCTTCGCGAGCGTCGTTCGCGGCCAGGGCCACTGGCCGATGCGGCTGATGCTTTCTTCGTCGATGTCAACGAAACGGACAGAGGTGTCGACGTAAGGGCGCGGCGAGGCGTTCTGGTAGTAGTCAAAAACCTTGTTGCGCTGACCTTCGAGTACCTTGCCGAAGTCATTCCACTGGATGAACAGAGCCAGGAACAGGACCGCCCAGGGGACGACGCCAAGCCAGCGCAGGATGCCGGCGATCCCGGCCATCTGCAACGCGTCCTGGCGCGATGTGGCGTCCCTCTGAGACATGGCTTGGTTTCAGGCTCCCCCCGGCAGCTTCCGGCTTGTGAAGTCGTAGAGGCGATCCCACAGCATGTCGAGACGCGACAGGGCCTCGTCCAGCGGGATCACGCACATTTTCTGCTCCCGTTGGGTTAAGAAGCCCAGGCCCTCCAGCTTTTCCAGTGCATCTGCGACTTCAAAGTCGATCTCGATGCCGAAGTTCACCTTCAGCCAGTTCTCTATGCGGCGATCGAGTTCGCCCTCGTGGGCAACCGGCCCGAAGGCGAGCATGGCGTGGTAGGCAAGGATCACTTCCTTGACTTCCTGTTCCTCGGCTGTGCCGATCAGCGTGTCGAACACGCCGGAGTCGTTGTTGACGTTCTTGAAGTAGACGTTGTCCGCGACGCGCTTCTGGTACTTGAGTTTCCGGAAAGCGTAGTTCGAATACTGCCTGAACATGAAGGCGCCCGCACCGACGAGGGCCGACAGCGCGCCCACGGCCTTCATCAGGTCGTCCTGCTTCACTGTCCCCGATATGCCGAGGAAGGCGCCGATGACGACCAGCACGACCGACAGGGCCGGTACGATGTTGAGCAGGATCGGAATGCCACCGATCAGCGCGGGGCCGCCGAGGAACAAGGCATCCTTGCGGCTCATCACGACCTGCACGTCGGGCAGCAGCATTGGCAGTTCGTTGCGGGCGATGTGGCGGAACGACTTGATGAGAACGCTGCCCGGCACGGCGCCGCCCGGCAGGCTGCGCCTGCGGTTCAGCAGGCGCTGGCGCGGCGTATTACCCTGGTCCTTGCGAAAGCGGACCAGCACGACGACATCGTCAAAGGTGTCCTGGGCCAGTTCCTTCTTCGCGAGAAGCGTCTTGTGCGTGACGACTTCCTTGCGCAGTCCCCGATAGAACAGGCGCACGGTCTCGTAGATGTCGAGCGGGGTGCGTGTCTTGACGTCGAGCAGCGGATTGTCGCCGCCGAGGCGCGTGACCTCATCCTTTGGAAGCTCGATGAAGTTTGCGCGCTGGAGGACACCGACGAACGTCTTTTCGAGCTCGGCGTAGGCAATGTCTCCGCCCTGACCGGAAGGCGCACCGTTGTCGTCGTTCAGTCGCGCGAAGAGATCCTTGAGGTCCGTCAGTTCATCGTAGAAGTCGTGATGAAAGTAGGCGCCGAGAAAGGTGCAAAGCGTATGGAAATCTCGTGCCTGGTCCGGGCGGAGATTGTCCCGTGCCAGGGCCTCCACCAGGGGAGCCTTGCGGACCGGAATGAACTGCATGGACGGGCAGTGTTGCAGTTCTGCTGTCCCCGCGACTTGTGCGGCTGCGTCCATTGCCGTCCTGCCTTTTGCCATTGACGCCCCGGCTTACCAAATTCGGAAGTGCCTGCCCGTCGTTTTTTCCGATTTTCACCGGGATTTCCGACAATACAAGGACGGAACGTGTGGCCGTCATCACGCCTGTCCGCTTCGTGCTTTTCATGTGACGCCCTGTCTGGCTATCAGCTTGCCCGGAAATTGGGTGGCGGGCACACTCGCGAATCACGTTTCAGGGGCATGAAATCAGGGTGCGGCGTTAACGCATGTCAGACCACACGGCTGAAACCGGGACATGGCTCGACGTGTCCGAGGATGCGTCATCGCTGCTGTTGCGGCCGCTTGGCGACTGGATCGTCACGCACTCAGCGGCGATCGATACGCAGCTTCTGTCGCTTGATGCCTATGGGCGCCGTTCGGCGACGTTCGACCTCTCGCATCTGGGCCGGCTCGACACGGCTGGCGCGTGGCTGATCCATCGCACGCGCCGAACGCTGGAGCGCGCCGGCGCGGCCGTGACGATTGCCGGCGCAACGGTTCCGCAGGCGACGCTTCTCAACGCCGTCGCGCGCGGCGACAAGCCCTTTCCGGTCGAGGCGCCGGTCGGCAACCTGTTCTCGAACCTTCTCGTGCGGATGGGGCATGCGCTCGAGGATGCGTGGAAGACCGCGCGTGCGATCATCGGCTTCCTGGGGCTCGTGCTTGAGACGCTTCTGCGCACGGCGCTGGATCCGAAGCGGCTGCGCGTGACGTCCACGGCCTATCACATGGAGCAGACCGGGCTGAATGCGGTGCCCATCGTCTGCATGATCACGTTCCTCATCGGGGCGGTGATGGCCTACCAGGGGGCGGAGCAGCTGCGCCGCTTTGGTGCCGAAGTCTTTGCCGTCAACCTGGTGGCTGCCGGCTTCCTGCGCGAAATCGGCATCCTGCTGACCGCGATCATGGTGGCCGGCCGTTCGGGCAGCGCGTTCACGGCGCAGATCGGATCGATGAAGCTGCGCGAGGAAATCGATGCCATGCGCACGATGGGCCTCGATCCGGTGGAGGTTCTGGTGCTGCCGCGCGTGATCGCGCTCATCATCATGGTGCCGGTGCTCGGCTTCGTGGCAGCGATGATGGGCCTCATGGGTGGCGGGCTCGTGCTCTGGCTGGAGCTTGGCATGTCGCCGGGGATGTATATCGAGCGGCTCTACGAGGCGGCCGACTTCTGGGATGGTGCCGTGGCCTTCGTGAAGGCGCCGTTCTTCGGACTGATGATCGGGCTCATCGGATGCTTCGAGGGACTGAAGGTGGAGGGCAGCGCCGAGTCCGTGGGACAGCGCACGACGGCGTCCGTTGTCGAGGGCATCTTCACCGTGATCGTGGTCGACGCGATCTTCTCGATCCTCTTCCTGAAGCTGGGGATCTGAGCCATGCAGCGGGAAGCGGTGATCGCAGTCAGGGGTGTTCGCAACCAGTTTGGCCGGCAGGTCATCCATGACGGGCTCGACCTCGACATCTATCGCGGCGAGGTGCTTGGCATTGTGGGCGGTTCGGGCACCGGAAAGTCGGTGCTGCTGCGCACGATCCTCGGGTTGAACAAGCCGGCGCAGGGGCGCATCCAGCTTTTCGGGCAGATGCGGGGCGAGATGACGCCGGCGCAGGAGCGGGCGGTGGAGCGACGCTGGGGCGTGCTGTTCCAGGATGGCGCGCTGTTCTCGTCGCTGACGGTTGCGCAGAACATCCAGGTGGCGCTGCGCGAGCATCTCGATCTGCCGCAGTATCTCATGGACGAGATTGCGGCGGTGAAGATCGCGCTGGTCGGCCTGCCGCCGGAGGCGGGACCCAAGTATCCGTCGGAGCTGTCAGGCGGCATGCGCAAGCGGGCAGGGCTTGCCCGCGCGTTGGCGCTGGACCCGGAAGTCGTGTTTCTCGACGAGCCCACGGCGGGTCTTGACCCGATCGGCGCAGCGGCCTTCGACGACCTGATCAAGAACCTCCAGGCCACGCTGGGGCTGACGGTCTTCATGGTTACCCACGACCTGGACAGCCTTTACGCGATCTGTGACCGGATTGCCGTCCTGGCGGAAAAGCGGGTTCTTGTGACGGGAACCATTGACGAGCTGATGCAGCATGCGCATCCGTGGATCAAGGAATATTTTCATGGCCCGCGCGGGCGTGCAGCCGTGGCTGCAAAGGAACGCAACGCGCTGGGGCAGGCATAAGGGAGCGATTTCATGGAAACGCGCGCACACCATCTCATGATCGGCAGTTTTGCCCTCGGCATCTCCGTGCTGACCGTGCTGTTCCTCATGTGGATCGGAAAGTTCGAATTCAACCGGCAATACGCCGTCTACATGCTGCGGTTTGAAGGTTCGGTGTCGGGCCTCAGCAAGGCGGCAGACGTTCTCTACAACGGCATCAAGGTCGGCGAGGTCACGAACCTGAGACTTGATGACGATGACCCGAACAATGTCATCGTCACGATCCAGGTCGACCGAAACACGCCCGTGAAGACGGACTCCTATGCCAGCCTCGAGACACAGGGCCTGACCGGTGTTGCAGCCATCCTGATCGCCGGCGGCAGCAAGAAGGGGGCGAAGCTGGCCGCAAAGCAGGGCGAGGACTATCCCGTCATCGAGACACGCAAGTCGACGTTCCAGAAGCTCTTTGCGGGCGCGCCCGAGCTCATCAACCGGGGCAACGCCGTGCTCGACCGTCTGACCACGTTCCTCAGTCCCGACAACGAGGAGAAGTTCGGCATGACCATCGAGCATGTCGAACGGCTGACAAACAACCTGGCGAAAGCCTCCGACAAGTTCGACTCCATTGCCTCGAACCTCGACAAGATCATTGCCGGAGATGCGAAGGGGACGCTGGCGGACGTGCGTGGCGTGGCTGACGACATTCGCCAGATCATGGCGGATGCTCGCGGGCCGCTGAAGGACTTTGCACGCCGCGGCCTGCCGGAGATCCTGCTCGCCATCAGCGACGCGCGGCAGATGATTTCGTCCGTCGACCGTGCGGCCCAGCGCCTCGAGGCCAGCCCGTCTTCGCTGATCTTTGGTGACAAGGCCGTCGAATACAAATCCGGAGGGAGCCGCTGATGCGCGCGAACCGATTGATCGTTGCGGCTGTCGCCGCGCTCACCCTTGCCTCGTGCAGCCTGCCTGACCTGGGGTCGGGCCCGCCGCCGGACCTCTATGTCCTGTCGCCGAAGAGCACGTTCCCGGACGATATCCCGATGGTGGACTGGCAGCTTGTGGTCGATGAGCCTTCGACGGCGAAGGGCATCGATACCGACCGTATCGCGATTGCGCCGGTGCCGCTGGAAGTGAAGTACTTCTCGGGAGCGCGCTGGGCAGACCGGGCGCCGCGCATGATCCAGCAGCTGCTGATCCAGTCCTTCGAGAACACGCAGAAGATCGTGTCGGTTGGCCGTCAGTCGATCGGCCTTCGGTCGGACTTCTCGCTGAAGACGGAACTGCGCGAGTTCCAGGCCGAGAAGACGTCGGATGGGGCAACGGTGGTGCGCGTGCGCGTGAACCTCAAGCTCGTGCGGCCGGCCATCGGGATGATCGTGGCCTCGCAGAGTTTCGAGTCGGTCAAGCCCGCCAGGAGCGAGAACGTGCCGGACATCGTCGAGGCCTTCGATGAGGCCGTCGGTGCGGTGCTGAAGCGGGCCGTGACCTGGACCTTGAAAGCCGGCACCGAAAACAAGACGAAGCAGCCCAAGGACTGGGACTGACGCGCGTCAGTCCTTGTCCTTCAGCTCGAACAGCATGATCAGGTTCTGCTGCAGCGGCTTGTTGAAGTTGTTGTCCGAGATGATGTAGACGAGCGTCCGTCCGTCGTCGGCCTTGCGCAGCGACAGGCCTTCCATGTTGTCGATCATGAAGTTCATGCCGGCGTCGGCGATGACCTCGGCGTTGATCGGCTCCTTCGCGTCCAGCGCTGCGGCCTTGAAACGGCGCATGCCGAATCCGACACCACCGACGCGGTTGAAGCGGCGCTCGAGCGTCAGGACATCACCGTTCTCGAGTTGGCGCACGTCCGTCACGTCGAACGGGGCGCGTCGCTTGAGCGAGAGGGATGCTGGCGGCTTGCCGGCGGGGTCGATCATCCAGCCGCGGATGGTGCCGTCTGCGTTCTCGTAGGACTCCGTGATGGCGAGCAGCTTGCCGTCAGAGAGCAGGGTGATCGCCTCGAGGCCGCCATTGCCCGGTGCCTCTGCCAGGTCTGCGGGCGTCTTGACCGCGACCGGCTTCGCATCGAGACCGTCCTTGCCGAAGGCGTATTTCCAGATGCGGTGGTCGCCTTCAAAGCTCACATAGACATCGCCGTCGAGCGAGCCGGCCAGGCCTTCGGCGTCGCCTGACTTGCCTTCAAGGGGCTTTCCGGACAGGTCGCGCAGCGGGGCGATCTCCTTGCCGGTCATGCCGGCAAGCCGGCCGTCGCGATACTGCAGTTCGCCGGTCAGCCAGTGGCTCGAGTCCGTGATGGCCAGGAAGCGCTTGCCGTCCGCTGAGACGATGAGGCCGGAGATGCCGCCGAAGTCGCTGTCGGGCGAGGTGAGGCGCAGCGAGCCGAGATGTACGAGATCTCCCACGCCCTTCACGGCTTCGCTGTCGAGCGCGAAGTTGACGGGGCGGGAGGTGATCTCGAGCGGACGGCGCGTTTCCTCCGCGCAGGCGGTCAGCGTCGTGCAGCCCAAGACGAGGGCCGTGATCAGTCCGGTCAGGCGCATGCGTTTCTACCTTGCCGTGGCTGCTGCGGGCGCGCGCCGGCGCAGCGGCGTTGCCGCCCTGGGCGCTGCCTGCTTCTGCGTGTCTTCGTCGAAGAGTTCCGCCAGCTTGTCGGTCATGGCGCCGCCGAGCTGTTCGGCATCGACGATCGTGACGGCGCGCTTGTAGTAGCGGGTCACGTCATGGCCGATGCCGATGGCGATCACCTCGATGGGCGAGCGTGTCTCGATCGTCTCGATGACCTCGCGCAGGTGCTTTTCGAGATAGTTGCCCGAGTTGACCGAGAGCGTGGTGTCGTCGACCTGCGCGCCATCCGAGATCAC
>CAZYFM010000004.1:0-70497 GCA_964646885.1 uncultured Flavobacteriaceae bacterium | reverse complement strand
CCACCTTGCCATTCACCGTCACGCGCATGTTCTTCGAAGGACGCGTGAGCAACGTCTGCGTGGCGAGCACGTGTTCGACCTCGCTCGTGCCGATGCCGAAAGCGAGCGCCCCGAACGCGCCGTGCGTCGCGGTGTGGCTGTCGCCGCAGACGATTGTCTGGCCCGGCAGCGTCAGTCCCTGCTCGGGGCCCACGATGTGCACGATGCCCTGACGGATATCGTCCATCCGGTAGTAGGTCACGCCGAAGTCCGCCGCGTTCTTTTCGAGCGTGGCGACCTGCAGGGCCGATTCCGGATCTGAGATGCCCCTGGACCGGTCGGTGGTGGGAACGTTGTGGTCGGCGACGGCCAGTGTCAGCTCCGGTCGGCGGACCTTGCGCCTTGCCATGCGCAAACCTTCGAAGGCCTGCGGACTTGTCACCTCGTGGACGAGATGACGATCAATGTAGAGGACCGATGCCTCGCCCGGGGCTTCGTGCACCAGGTGGGCGTTCCAGATCTTGTCGTAAAGGGTTGTTGCGCTCATGCATGATTTCTAGCGGCTTGCCCGTTCCCTGAAAACGAGCAATTTTGACCCTGCAATGAAATCACACCCCACGCTGTCAAAAACCCGTCGCCTTGTCCTCCGCCGCTGGCGAGAGGAAGACCTTGAGCCGTTTGCGGCGCTGAACGGCGATCCGGTCGCCATGCGCTTCATGCCTGCGGTCATGACCGTCGAAGAGACGCGCGCGCTGATGGAGCGGCTTGAGGAGCATCACAGGCTGCATGGCTTCGGGGTCTGGGCTCTCGAAGCGCCGGGGATCGCCCCGCTGATCGGGTTCACCGGGCTGCAGCGCGTTTCGTTCCAGGCGCCCTTTGCACCGGCGGTCGAGATCGGCTGGCGGCTCGCGCCCGCCTATTGGGGGCAGGGATTTGCCACCGAAGCCGCGGAAGCCGCGCTTCGAATCGGGTTCAAGGAATTGAATCTCGACCAGATCGTTTCCTTTACGGTTCTGGCCAACAAGCCGTCGTGGTCGGTGATGGAGCGGCTGGCCATGCAGCGCGACCCCTCGGAGGACTTTGATCACCCCCGCCTTCCGGCGGGGCATGCCCTCAGGCGCCATATCCTTTACCGGCTGACCCGCGAGCGATGGCAGGCGCGCCAGACTTGATCTGGCGCATGTCCGCCGCGTGACAGCGAACGCTAGAATGCTTTCCATCTGACCCATTCAAGACGAGGCTTCCGCGCATGAGTGCTCCCCACCTGAAGACACGGCTCGCCCCCGAGGACGAGTACACACATGTCCCGGACAAGGCCTCGAACTACAACGAGAGCATGTACCTGAACGTGTTCGATCCGGTGAAGAAGATCGGCGGATGGTTCAGGCTGGGAAACCGGCCGAATGAAGGTCATGCCGAGATGTCGGTGTGCCTCTACCTGACAGGCGGTCGCGTGGCCTTCATGTATGCGCGTCCGAAGATCGCCGACAACAAGGAGATGAATGCGGGCGGGCTCAGGATCGAGGTGCTGGAACCGTTCAAGCGCCTGCGCGTCACCTATGAGGGCAAGGCGGTCGTGCTCGACAAGCCCGAGCAGATGTCCGATCCCTCGCAGGCCTTCAAGACGAACCCGGTCCTGCCCTGCTCTGTCGCGCTCGACTTCGAGGGCGTGTCGCCGATGTTTGGGGGAGAGACCGTCAATGCCGATGGCTCGCCGCTTGTGCTTGATGCCGAGAAGTCCTTTGCGAAGGCGCACTATGAGCAGCACGTGGCAGCGCGCGGACATTTCCTGATCGGCGAAGAGCGCCTGGACCTCTCGGGCTTTGGGCTTCGCGACAAGAGCTGGGGACCACGCTACTGGCAGGCCATCAACTGGTATCGCTGGTGCCCCATGAATTTCGGCCGCGACTTCGGCATGATGCTATCGATCGTTGCCGGCGAAAGCGGCGAGCCCCGCCAGGGCGGCATGGTGCTGAAGGACGGCACGTATGATCTCGTGAAGGCAGTGTCGATCGAGAGCGACTGGGATGACGCCTGGCACCAGACGACGCTGCGCGCAAACGTCAGCACAGAATCCGGGGCCACCTACAAGGTTGAAGGCCGCGTCCTGTCACTTATCCCGCTGCGCAACCGGCGCAAGGCGCCGGACGGGCGGGAACTCGTCACGCGCATTACCGAAGGGTTCACCGAATATCGCTGCAACGGGATGACGGGTTACGGGATGTCCGAATATCTCGACCAGATGATCGACGGACGCCCAACCGGCGCGGACCTGAAAAGGTGAGATGTTGCTGCTTCAGGGCAGCGGCTTCGACAGGACCACAAAGTGGAAGTCGTTGCGCTTGACGTGCGGATGCTGGTCGAAGGGGAATGGCTCGGTCGCGGTGCGGCGATAGCCTCGCCGCTCGTAAAACGCTATCAGCTCTTCGCGAATGCTGATCACGGTCATCTTCATGGACCTGCAGTTCCAGGTCTCGCGCGCGGTCCTTTCGGCTTCTGCGAGGAGGCGCTTGCCCAATCCCCCGCCCTGCCGTGCCGGGCGCACCGAAAACATGCCGAAGTAACCCTCGCCGCCCTCGCCCTTCACCAAGGCGCAGCCGACCAGTTCGCCTTGGTCGATTGCGAGGACGAAGCGTGCCTGCGGGTGGCGGACCAAAGCCGAGATTTCTTCGGCACTCGTCCGGTCGCCCTCGATGAACCCCGCTTCCGAGGTCCAGCCCTTCAGGCTTTCCTCGCCGCGATAGGCCGATTCAACGAGGCCAACGATCGCGGAAACATCCGCGACCGTTGCCAAACGAAAGGAAAGGCTGTCCGGGCTCAAGCTTCGGAATCGCCGCCCTTGTCCTGGCGCTCAACGATGCGCGCCTTCTTGCCGGTCAGGCCCTTGAGGTAATAGAGCTTCGCGCGGCGGACGCGGCCACGACGCAGAACGTCAACCGAGTCGACCAGCGGACTGTAGACGGGGAAAATGCGTTCCACGCCTTCGCCGTAGGAGATCTTGCGGACGGTGAAGTTCTCGTTCACGCCCTGGCCCTGACGGCCGATGACGACGCCTTCAAACGCCTGAATGCGCTCGCGGCGCTTCGTCTGCTTCGTCTTTTCGTCGTAGGATTCCTCGACGACCTTGACGTTGACCTTCACGGTGTCGCCAGGTCCGAAGTCTGCCTTCTTCTTCTTCGCCAGCGCGGCGACCTGTTCGGCTTCGAGTTGCTGCAGGAGATTCATTTGTCTTTCCTTTCCAAGTCCTAGTGTTTCGTGTTTGCCGCCCCGTTGCGACGCTGCCAGGCGTCCCAAAGGTCAGGGCGGCGGGTTTTCGTAAGCTCGAGACTTTGCGCGAGGCGCCAGTCACGAATTTTCCTGTGATGTCCCGACATCAGGGTTTCCGGGATCTCGCGGCCTTCCCAGACCTGGGGCCGCGTGTAGTGCGGATACTCGAGCAGGCCCTGCTCGAAGCTTTCCTCGCTGAGGGATTCGCGTGCGCCGACAACGCCGGGCAACAGGCGCACCACCGCGTCGATCACGATCATGGAGGCAAGCTCGCCACCCGACAGCACATAATCGCCGATCGAGATTTCCTCGAGCGCACGCGCATCGATCACACGCTGGTCGATGCCTTCGAAGCGACCGCAGACAAAGATCGCGCCCGGCCCTTCCGCAAGTTCACGCGCGCGGGACTGGGCAAACGGCTTGCCGCGTGGCGACATGAGAATGAGTGGACGGCCCTTCCGGTCAATCGCATCGATGGCCGATGCAACAACATCCGCCCGCATGACCATGCCCGGTCCGCCGCCTGCCGGCGTGTCGTCGACGGAGCCATAGCGGTTGGTGGAGTGCTGACGGATGTCATGCGTCTCCAGCGACCATGCCTTCTCGGCGAGCGCCTTTCCACACAGCGACATGCCGAGAGGCCCCGGGAACATGTCGGGCTGGATGGTGAGGATGGTTGCGTCCCAACTCATTGGACACCTGCCGTCTTGCCGGTCAGCTCCACGTCGGCGTGAAGGACGGCAACGCCTGTCTCGGACAGCACGACGCGACCTTCATCCATGTCGACGATGGGAACCATGCTGTCGGCGAAGGGAACGAGGCCAGTTGCGCCCGAGGGCAGCTCGACTTCGATCAGGTCACCGGCGCCGAAATCCTGGAAGCCGATGATGGAGCCCAGCTGCGTACCCCTGTCGTCAAACACGGACATGCCGATCAGATCGGCCTGGTAGTACTCGCCACTCTCAAAATCGGCATCCGGAAGATCGTCGCGCTCGACGTGAAGCTCGAGGCCCTTGAGCGCCTCGGCCGCATTGCGGTCACTGATCCCCTTCACGGCGGCGATCACGATCTCGCCCTGCAGGCGCGCTTTCTCCAGGCGGAAGCGGCGGCCATCGCGAACTGTCACCAGTCCGTATGACGCGACATCAAGCGGGTCCGCGGTGAAGCTCTTGATCTTCACCTCGCCCTTCAGTCCATGGGGCCCGATGATCTTGCCCAACAGGATCTGCTTGCCAGTCATTGCGCTTGCCTCAATCCGCCTTCACGGAGTCCAGCGACCTGTCAGGCCGCGGCCTCAGCGTCCTTCTTCTCGGCGGCCAGGCGTTCCTGGGCCTTCTTGCGCGGCGCCGACTTCTTCGGATCGTTGAACTGGGTCTTCTTCTTGACCAGTCCGGCGTCAGCGAGGAAACGCTCAACGCGGTCCGACGGCTGCGCGCCCTGGGCCAGCCAGTGCTTCACGCGGTCGAGGTCGAACTTCACGCGCTCGCCGCTCTCGCGCGGCAGAAGCGGATTGTAGTGGCCGAGGCGCTCGATGAAGCGGCCATCGCGCGGCGAACGGGCGTCAGCCACGACGATCTTGTAGAACGGGCGCTTCTTCGTGCCACCACGGGACATTCTGATCTTCAGCATTTAGCGGTCTTCCTTTTCAGTTATCCGTTGAAACTTGAAACAACTATTTCTTGCCGGGGAAACCCGGCGGCAATTTCATTCCGGGTGGCAGGGCCTGCCCGCCGAGCCCCGGCAGGGGCGCGCCCCCCGGCATCCTGGGCATCGAGCCACCGAACAACGCGTTCATCAGCCCCTTGCCCTTGCCCATCTTCTTCATCACGTCAGACATCTGACGGTGCATCTTCAGAAGCTTGTTCACTTCAGACACCTCGACGCCCGAACCGGCGGCAATGCGCTTGCGGCGCGAGCCGTTGAGGACGTCAGGATTGCGGCGCTCCTCGCGCGTCATGGAAAGGATGATCGCTTCCTGGCGCTTGAGCATCTTGTCGTCGAGGCCGGCTGTCGCGAGCTGGTCCTTCATGCGGCCAATGCCCGGGAGCATGCCGAGGATGCCCTGCATGCCGCCCATACGACGCATCTGGCGCAACTGCTCGGCAAGATCGTCGAGGTCGAACTGACCCTTCTGCATCTTGCGGGCCAGTGCCTCGGCCTTCTCCTGGTCGACCGTTTCCGCCGCCTTCTCGACAAGGCTGACAACGTCGCCCTGCCCCAGGATGCGTCCGGCGATGCGGCGGGGATGGAAGTCCTCGAGGGCGTCGATCTTTTCGCCAGTACCGAGGAGCTTGATCGGCGCGCCGGTGATCGCGCGCATGGACAGCGCTGCGCCACCGCGTCCGTCGCCATCGATGCGGGTCAGCACGATGCCCGAAAGGCCAATGCGCTCGTTGAACTGCTTGGCGACGTTGATCGAGTCCTGGCCGGCGAGACTGTCCGCCACCAGCAGGGTTTCGATCGGCGCCGAGATATTGCGGATCTCGGCGATCTCGGCCATCAGCGCCTCATCGACGTGCAGGCGGCCGGCGGTGTCGAGCATGAGCACGTCATAGCCCGAGAGCTTTGCTGCCTGCAGTGCGCGGCGCGTGATGTCGGCGGGTGCCTGTCCGGCGATGATCGGCAACGTGGCGACACCAATCTGCTCGCCAAGGATCTTGAGTTGTTCCTGGGCGGCGGGCCTGCGTGTATCGAGCGAGGCCATCAGCACTTTCTTCTTGTCGCGCGTCGACAGGCGCAGCGCGATCTTCGCGGTCGAGGTGGTCTTGCCGGAGCCCTGAAGGCCAACCATCATCACGACGGCGGGCGGCGTGATGTCGAGCGTGAGGCCCGAACTCTCGCTGCCGAGCGTTTCCACCAGGATGTCATGGACGATCTTGACGATCTGCTGGCCGGGCGTCACCGAACGCAGCACGTCGGCGCCAACGGCCTGGGCGCGAACCTTGGTCAGGAAGTCCTTGATGACCGGCAGCGAGACGTCGGCCTCGATCAGCGCGAGGCGAACTTCACGCAGGGCGGCATCGACGTCCGCCTCCGTGAGCGCGCCGCGACCGGTCAGTCCGTCAAAGACAGCCGTCAGTCTGTTCGTTAAGGCGTCAAACATCCAACATCCAGTCCGCGTTTCGGCCAACACCTATCGCGCCCGCGGGCGCAACGCGCTGACGGACGTTGACCCCGAACCCATGTCCGGGGCGGATCGGTGCTTGAACGATCCAGGAAAAATTCGGCCGGAAACTAGGTATTCCGGGCCCGGCTTGTCAAGCCGGAACGGCAGCGGCGCGCCGTTCCGGCTGGTTAATCAGTTCATCAGGACGCGCCTGAAATAGGTGAAGGTCAGCGCCAGCTGCTCGGCCCGTTGGCCGGAATCCGAAGCCTGACCGTCTTCGTAGTACAGAACGGGCTGCCCCAGGTCTTCCAGCTTCGCCGCCATTTTCCGCGCATGTGCGGGGTGGATGCGGCTGTCGGCGGCCGAGCTCATGAAGAATACGTGCGGGTATTTCACGCCGGGACGGACGTTCTGGTAGGGCGACCACTGCGCAATGATGTCGCGCATGTGCGGGTCTGCGGGGTCGCCGTATTCTGCCACCCAGTTCTTGCTCGCGGCCAGCTTCGTGTAGCGCATCATGTCCGTCAGCGGGACCTGGGCCACGACAGCCGAGAAGAGCTCCGGGTACTGAACAAAAGTGCCGGCAACAAGCAAGCCGCCCTGCGAGGTTCCGAACAGGCCGAGCTGCCTGGGTGTCGTCAGTCCCCGCGCGATCATGTCACGCGCGACGGCGGCAAGGTCGTCGAAGTTCTTCTGCCGGTTCTCGCGCGTTGCAGCCGCGTGCCAGCCGGGGCCGAACTCCCCGCCGCCGCGAATGTTCGCGATGGCATAGGCCCCACCCTTCTCGAGCCAGAGCTTGCCGGCGCTCGACCAGTACCAGGGCGTGGTCGAAATCTGGAAACCGCCATAGGCGTAGAGGAGTGTCGGGGCCGCGCCGCCATTGAACAGGCCTGACTTCCGCACGATGAAGTAAGGGATCTTCGTGCCATCGGCGGAGATGGCTTCGTACTGCTTGACCTCGCCGCCACTTGCGTCAAACCGGGCCGTGAGCTGGCGAATGCCCGAGGGTTCGCGTCCGCGCTCCACGACATACAAGCTGTCGGGCGTCAGGAAGCTTGAGTACTTCAGCAGCACATCCTTGCCGAGTTCGCTGGCGCTGAGCACTTCCACCGCGCCATTGTTGGGAAGGGTCACGCGCCTCCACAACCACTGACGGCCGTCGAAGGTGAGTTCGTTCATGCGTCCCTGCACGTTTTCGAGCAAGGTCACATAGGCTGCATTGCTGGCAACAGCCACGCCGGTCACGGATGATCGCTGGTCGGCGATGTAGGCTGGAAGCACCTGTGGCATCGCGCCGGCGTTGCGGATGTAGGCGTCGAGGGAGAACGACACGATCGATCCCGCCAGATGGTTCTGGCCGCCCGTGCGCCAGTCCGCGTTCAGGAAAAACAGCAACTGTCGCTGGAGCATGCCCTTGAACTGCGCCGAGGGCGGGACAGTGATGCGCATCGCGCGCCCGCTCTCGTCGACGTGAAAGAGCTGGGAGGCCTGGGATGACTGCTGGCGAACTATGAAAAGACTGACCTTTCCGTCATTCGAGAACAGCGTGCGCGGCAGCACTTCGGCGTCTTCGCGATCGCCCTCATACACCGTCTGTGCGTCGCGCATTGGCTGGCCGCGCGACCAGATCTTCACGATGCGCGGGCGCCCGCCGGTGGTCAGCGTGTTTCGCCCCCAGTTCGTCGCCACCAGCAATGTGTCGGTATCTACCCATTCAACTTCAGTCGGGGCCTCGCCGATCTCAAAGCCGTCGACAACGTACTCTCCACGGTCGGTATCAAACTCGCGCACTGTCACGCCCGTGCCTGCCGGGCCTGACAGGATGATCAGGCACCTTCCGAAGTCCGGCGGCAGGCACTTCGCGCCCTTCCATTGCTGCCTGCGCCCGGCGATCGCGTTCTGCGCGTCGAGATCAAAACGCGTCTCCCATTTCGGATTGCCTTCGCGATAGGCGTCCATCGTCGTGCGGCGCCACAAGCCGAAAGGATGCTTCGACGACTGCTGGAAGCTGAACACGTATCGTCCGGCGACCTGATCGCGCGGGATGGCATCACGGAAACTCAGTATCTGGTCGGCGGCCTCGCGCGTCTGGCGGTAGGACGGGTCCTTGCGCAATTCGCCCAGCGTCGTTTCATTGCGGGACTGCACCCACGTGCGGGCACGCGCGCCATTGATCTCCTCGAGCCAGAGATATGGATCCCGCGACGCGGGCTCCGCGTGCGCGACCGACCAGATCGCGCTCATTGCAAACGCCGCAAATCCAGCAAGCACACGACGCATGCCAACACCTCCACCACGTGATCATGTTAGGTGGATTTTCCTAACACGGAGCGTCTCGAAACTCATGGCCGCGCCCGCCGCTTTCCGGAGGAACAAGTGGCTCCTATCCGTTTGGTATGTGGATGAGACCGCCCAAAGCCTGTGAACAAGTGTGTGCAGAAAAAAGCCCGGCGCAACGGACCACGCGTTGACGGTTCGGCATGCTGCAAACGTGTGTTGAAGTGCGCATGCGCCGGTGCGTGACCTGCGATTGAAGCATGCGCCCTTGCCTGCCACCGATGACAGAGATACTGCAGGCATACCGTTAATCCGGCGGCCCAGCGGCGCTGGCGCATCCCTGGAGCGCAGTCGCGGGTATTTGCCGCTTTGAATTGACTGGCGGGCCGCCGAACCCTTGCCTATATAGCCAGGTCATGAGCATCGCCTTCTACAAGATGAACGGCCTCGGCAATGATTTCGTGATCATTGACGCGCGCGAGCGCGCGGTCGCGTTCAGCCCGGAGGCGGCACGACGGATCGGTGACCGTCACCGTGGCGTTGGCTTTGACCAGCTTCTTTCGATCGAACCTCCCAAGGGTGCCGGCGACGCGATCATGCGCATCTGGAACCCTGACGGCAGTCCGGCCCAGGCCTGCGGGAACGGCGCGCGCTGCGTGGGAGACCTGCTGCTGGCGGAAGGCAAGAAGCCGACGATTGCCCTTTCCACGCCCGGCGGCCTCATCCGCTGCACGCGTGAGCCTGATGGACGCGTCACGGTCGACATGGGTGAACCGAAGCTCGACTGGCAGGAAATCCCGCTGGCGGAACGCATGGACACGCGGACGCTGGACATCAAGGTCGGACCGATCGATGCGCCGGTGCTGTTCGGACCCTCCGCCGTCAACATGGGCAACCCGCATTGCGTCTTCTTTGTCGACAATGCCGAGGCGCATGACCTTCGCAAGGTCGGCCCCATGCTGGAGCACCACCCCCTCTTCCCGGATCGCGCGAACATCAGCATCGCGCAGGTGAAGGCACGGGACGAGATCCGGCTTCGCGTGTGGGAACGCGGCGCAGGCCTGACACAGGCTTGCGGTTCTGCCGCATGCGCGACCGCGGTTGCCGCTGCGCGCCGCCGGCTGACGGACAGGCGCGTCCGCATCCAGCTCGACGGCGGTCCGCTGGACATCTTCTGGCGCGAAGACAATCACGTGCTGATGACGGGCGCGACTGAACTGAACTTCACCGGGACGCTCGATGAACGTTACTTCGCGAGGGCTGCCTCGTGAGTATCGACGTCATTACCCTTGGCTGCCGGCTCAACACCTATGAGTCCGAGGTCATGAAGGCGAAGGCGCTTGAAGCCGGGCTCGACAACGCCATCATCGTGAACACCTGTGCCGTGACCGGGGAAGCGGTTCGCCAGGCCCGCCAATCCATTCGCCGCGCGCGCAAGGAAAATCCGGACGCACGCATCATCGTTACCGGATGTGCCGTTCAGACCGATCCCGAAGCCTTTGCGAACATGCCGGAAGTCGACAAGGTCCTCGGCAATGCCGACAAGCTCGAGACCGCGTCCTACAGGCTGGAAACGCTGGACGAGCGCGTGCTCGTCAACGACATCATGTCGGTCAGGGAAACCGCGTCGCATCTTGTGGCCGGGTTTGACGGGCGTGCGCGTGCGTTCGTGCAGATCCAGAACGGCTGCGACCATCGCTGCACGTTCTGCATCATTCCCTTCGGACGCGGGCCGTCGCGCAGCGTGCCCGCCGGTTCCGTCGTGGAAGACATCAAGCGGCTTGTCGGACAGGGCGTGCGCGAGATCGTCCTTACCGGCGTCGACATCACGTCCTACGGGGCTGACCTTCCGGGTTCGCCCAAGCTGGGCCGGCTGATGGACCAGATCCTTCGCCTCGTTCCCGACCTGCCCCGCCTCAGGCTCTCGTCGCTGGATGTCGCCGAATGCGACGAACAGCTGGTCGAGCTTGCGACGCATGAGGGACGCGTCATGCCGCACCTCCACCTGTCGCTCCAGGCGGGCCACGACATGATCCTCAAGCGGATGAAGCGGCGGCACCTCACCGCGCAAGCCGTGGCGTTCTGTGACCGGTTGCGTGCCTTGCGCCCCGAGATCGTCTTTGGCGCAGACCTGATTGCGGGCTTTCCGACAGAAACGGACGAGATGTTTGAATCGACGCTGAACCATGTCCGTGAATGCGGGCTGACCTACCTGCACGTGTTTCCGTTCTCGGCGCGCGAAAAGACCCCTGCGGCCCGCATGCCGCAACTGCCGGGCAACGTCATCAAGTCCCGCGCGGCGCGGCTGCGCGACGCTGGTGCTCAGGCCCTGTCTTCCCACCTCGCGTCACTGACCGGCAAGGAGCTTGAGCTTCTGGTTGAACAGGATTGCCTTGCGCGCAGTCCGACCTATGCACCGGTGAAGCTCAGCGCGGCGTTGCCCGCCGGCAGCCTCATCACCGCGCGCGTGAAGTCTGCCGATCGCCAGTTTGCCTATGCGGAGGCTGCGTAATGTCCGAGAGCGAAGGCAAGAAGCCCGGTTTTTTCTCCCGCCTGAAGGCGGGGCTCACGCGCAGCACGCAGTCCTTCACGCAAGGCATCACGCGTGTCTTCACGCGCAAGCGCCTGGACCAGGCGGCGCTGGATGACCTTGAGGAACTCCTGATCGGTGCCGACATGGGCGCCAAGGTGGCGGCCGATGTCGTTGCCGAGATCAAGCGCACAAAGTTCAACGCCGACGTCACGGAAGAAGAGATCAGGACGACGCTCGCCGATGAGATATCCAAGATCCTGCGACGCGTTTCCAAGCCGCTCAACATCCGCGAGGAGCTGAAGCCGCATGTCATCCTCATGGCAGGCGTCAACGGCTCGGGCAAGACAACGACGATCGGCAAGCTCGCGCAGAAGTATCGAGGCGCCGGGCTCAAGGTGATGCTGGCAGCGGGGGACACATTCCGTGCGGCTGCGGTCGAGCAACTGAAAGTCTGGGGCGAACGCACAGGCTGCCCCGTGGTCGCGAAAGAAACGGGCGCAGATGCCGCCGGTCTTGCCTATGAGGCTTTCGAGCAGGCCAAGCGCGAGGGATACGACGTCCTGCTGATCGACACCGCCGGCCGCCTGCAGAACAAGGCGGGCCTGATGGCAGAGCTCGAGAAGATGGTCCGCGTCATCAAGAAAGTGGATCCAGCAGCGCCGCACAACGCCATTCTCGTTCTGGATGCAACGACGGGCCAGAATGCGGTTGCCCAGGCAGAGGTTTTCCGCGCCTCGGCACAGGTCAGCGGCCTGATCATGACCAAGCTGGACGGCACCGCGCGCGGCGGCATCCTCGTTTCCATTGCGGAGAAATTCGACCTGCCCATCCACTACATTGGCGTTGGCGAAACGGCCGACGACCTGCAGCCGTTTGACGCGGAACAATTTTCGCGCGCGCTCGTGGGTGTTACGGTCAGCCAGACAAGCGCCTGATCGATGTCCTCACCGGCAAAACCTGCAATGAACTCGACCCTCAAATTCCTGCTGGACCTTGGCCCGCTCGTGATCTTCTTTGCGAGCTACTATGGCCTCGGCATCATGCCTGCAACCGCGATCTTCATGGTCGCGACGGTGGCTGCGGGTGTCGTGACCTATGTCCTCACCAAGAAGGTTTCGGTGCTGATCGCCTTCAGCGCCATCGTCGTGCTCATTTTCGGCGGATTGACCATCTGGCTGCAGGATGACCTGTTCATCAAGCTGAAGCCGACGATCTACTATTTCGCAGTCTCCTTCATCCTGGCCGGCGCACTCGCCACGGGCCGTCTCGTGATCAAGGAGCTCATGGACCTCGCCATCCAGCTCACGGACAAGGGCTGGGAAATCTTCACTATCCGCCTCACCCTGTTCTTCGTTTTCCTTGCCTTACTGAACATCCATGTCGCGCAGAGCTATTCCTTTGACACGTGGCTGTGGCTGAAGGTCTGGGGCTTCATTCCGCTGAACCTGCTCTTCTTCATTGCGCAGGTTCCCCTGTTCATGAAGCACGAGATCAAGCAGGAAGACGGCGAGCCGGCCTCAAAAGCCTAAGGCGCCGGCTTCCCCAACACGACCTTTCCCACGACAATCGATGCGTCTCCCGAATGCACGGGGGCAGAGTCGTCAGGCCGTGTGCTCCGCAATCGGTCAGCCTCCGGGCCTGCTTCGAGGTGCGTGCGCTCAAAGATGTAGAACTCCGGCGCGGTGTCCCCTTCATAGACCATTTCGACAGGGAGCCTTCGGCCTTCCAGGCCGTTGATCAAAACGGGGACGGGCTTGCCAGTGACAAGGCGGTCTTCCTTGACCAGATCTTCCGAAACGATTGGATCGGAGAGCGAATCCAGGATGGGCTCGCCCACCCTCAGGCTCCGAATGGCCGTTCCTGCAGGAATGCCAAAACCCAACTGGAACCCGTTTCGTGCCGGGATCAAGACACCAAGCACCGTGGTCCTGGATCCGCTTCGGGATACCTTGAGCTGATCGAACCTGGGAGGTGCCAGCTGCACATCCGTGGCGGGCTTGATGCGGGCGTCAACGGGCAGGATTTCCAGCAGCCGGAACTCCTGATCCGCTGCCGGGAAGCCGTGGTCGTGCATGTACTCTTCGCTGACCGAGCCCAGGGTGGTCACAACCCACGAGGGCGGCGGCGCGTCGCCCTGATAGTAGAGAAGGTTTGTTCCCCTTGGATGCGCGTGCGCGTAAGCCGGCGTGCGCAACGCAACTGCTGCCGCGATCAACACGATGAGGGCCGTCGCGCCCGTTGCCTGCAGGACGCGTCGCTGCGGCATCTGAACGAAGCAGGCCACAAGGCTGATGCAAAGCGGGCTTATGACGAGAATCTTGAACTGCGAGTGCGAAAATCCAAGGACCAGTTCGACGAAAGAAACGTACGGCAAACTGAAGAACGCGAGCAGCGTGGCGCCCACGAGCGCTGCCAGGTGAATCGGCAGCACCCAGGCCGCGATCGCCGTCAGCACGACTGGCCACAGCAGGAGGAACGCTGCTCCTGGCACGAACCAGGACAGCGCAACGGCCAACATCGAGAACATGATCCAAGTCACGAGGAACAGCGTGGTGACACCGAGGCGCGCGAAGATAGATGCCGCGACCAGGGCTACGCCATAAGCAGCCGCTATCGTGGCAATGCGACCCGCCCACGGCGCCGGATGGTCAAGCGGATGAACTCCTGGCCAGACTCCCAGTGGAAATGACAGAAGCCACCCGGCCGCAAACATGAGCAAGGGCGTGACCACGAAGACGAGTACCGACAGGGCTGCCGAGCTGAAGCTTGAGGCTGACCCGCTGCGAATGGCGAGCACAACGAAAGCAGCCAGCGCCAGCACTGCCAGCGGCAGATTCCACGCAGATGGCCACCACAGAAGGAAACTTCCGAATACGTCAAAGTAGCTGGCATCTGCATCGGATTTCAGCGCGTCGATGTCAGCGTTCTCCAGCGCTGTTGCGAGGGCGAACACGTTGTCTCCATGATGCTTCAGCGTGTTCGGGTCGAGGAATTTCACCTCGTCGCGTTCAGAGTGGTAAAGCGACGCCGAGTTCGAGTGGGCGAAATTGAAGCCCTTCAGCCCTGCCCTCCGGTAGACACTGAAATCCGTGTCGTTCGGCATCAGGCGATAGATTTCATAGATGAGCGAATTGGCTACCGGCTTCCTGACCGTGCTGGCGAACAGGCTGATCAGGGCCGCGTTCCCCTCGCCCGTCTCAAACATCATGCTGGGACCGCGCGCACCGCGGGCTTCGATGTTGATGACCAGGCCCACCTGTTTCATGAGGCTGTGCTTCTGCTCAAAGGCATAGGCTCCCCTGAGGCCCGTTTCCTCGCCATCAGAAATCAGGAAGATGAAGTCGTTCCTGGTCTTTCGGCCAGCCATGTGCCTCGCCAGCTCCAGAACGACCGCCGTGCCAGCGCCGTCATCGCTTGCGCCGGGGCCTGCAGGAACGCTGTCGTAGTGGGCCGACACGAGAATGGCCCTGCCCCTGTCCGTTCCCCGATGCACTGCAATCACGTTTTCCACCCAAGTGCATCCCGGTGCGCGACCTTCCGTGTTGCACTGGAAGGCGCTCTGGATCTCCGGCTGGTATCCGGCCTGCACCAAGATCGCCTCGATGCGTTCCCTCACGATCCGGTTCTCCGCCGTTCCTGCCGGGTGTGGGCGGTTTTCCTGCAGCAGATGGCGCAGCGTCGACAGGGCCCGCTCGTTCGAGAACCCGCTGCCTTCCGTCGCTGGCGGTGCTTCGAGTGCGGACAGTCCCAGCCAAACGAAGAGCGCCGTGAAGGCGACCACCCAGACGGGGATCAACGCGGATGCATACCTGGTCATGGCGCTAGCTTTCGGTTTTGGGCTTGAAGGGACACAGGTCCAGAATGGAGCATTCGGGGCACTTCGGCTTGCGCGCGACGCATGTGTAACGACCGTGCAGGATCAGCCAGTGGTGTGCATGCTGAAGGTACTTTGGCGGAACCACCTTGAGCAGCTGCTCCTCGATGGCCAGGGGTGTCTTTCCCTTGGCGAGGCCGAGGCGCTGGGAGACGCGAAACACGTGCGTGTCCACGGCGATCGTGGGAATGCCGAAGGCGATGTTCAGCACGACGTTGGCAGTCTTCCTCCCAACGCCCGGAAGCTTCTCGAGGGCATCGCGGTCGCGCGGTACTTCGCTGCCGTGATGTTCAATCAGGTCCTTTGACAGCCTGATGACGTTGCGTGCCTTGGCCCGGAAGAGCCCGATCGTCTTGATGTGCTCGATCAGGCCTTCCTCGCCCAGGGCCACCATCTGCTCGGGCGTCGTTACCTTCTGGAACAGTTTTTCGGTTGCGCGGTTGACGCCCTTGTCCGTCGCCTGGGCCGAGAGCACGACAGCCACCAACAGCGTGTAAGGGTTTACATGATCGAGCTCACCGCGCGGGGACGGGTTGGCTTTTGCCAGACGGGCAAAGATCGCTTCGGCGTTGCGGTTCCTGGTCATTGACCATGTGTGGCAAGGCGCCGATTGCGTTGCAAGCCTGTCTGGCGGGAGGCAGGTTCCTTTGGTACACTTGCTTCATGGTCCAGAAGGAACAGCTGCTCATTCTTTGCGCCCGGATTGGCTACAATCCCTGAGGCCCGAGCAACCTGCGCGTCATGCTGCAGGTGCGTTACACCTGCCCCCTTCCGTCTTCCCATCCCTATCGCGAGTTCAGCCCATGTCCAGCACCAATGCGACCCATAACCTGACCAAGCACTGGCAGGATCTTGATGCCAGGCATCACATCCATCCCTTCACCGAAACCCAGGCCCTGAACAAGAAAGGCGTGCGGGTGATCGTGAAGGCCGACGGCATCCATCTTTGGGACTCCGAAGGCAACCGGCTCATCGATGGCATGTCTGGCCTGTGGTGCGTGAATGTCGGGTACGGTCGTCCGGAGCTCGCAGAGGCCGCCGCCAAGGCGATGACCGAGCTTCCCTACTACAATGCGTTCTTCCAGACGACGAACCCGTATGCCACGGAACTGGCGGCGAAGCTGGCGTCGCTGCTGCCGAAGGGCCTTGACCGGATCTTCTTTGCGAATTCCGGCTCCGAAGCGAACGACACCGCGCTCAAGCTGATCCGCTATTACTGGAACCTGCAGGGACGCAAAGAGAAGAAGATCCATATCTCGCGGGAGTTCGCCTATCACGGCGTCACCATGGCGGCGGCATCGCTGTCAGGCCTGACGCCCATGCATCCGCAATGGGACCTGCCCCTCCCCGGGTTCGAAAAGGTGCCAACGGTCTACTGGTACGGGTTTGGCGGGGACCAGGACCCCAATGCCTACGGCCTCGCCGTCGCCCGCAAGCTGGAAGAAAAGATCCTCGAACTCGGACCCGACCGCGTGGCCTCCTTCTCGGCGGAGCCCATTCATGGCGCAGGAGGGCTGATGTTCCCGCCTGACAGCTACTGGCCGGAAATCCAGCGCATCTGCAAGAAGTACGACGTGCTGCTGCATCTCGACGAGGTGATCACCGGCTTTGGGCGCACGGGGCGCTGGTTTGCTGCCCAGACCTACAACATCGAACCCGATATCATGACCCTCGCGAAGGGGATCTCCTCGGGATACCAGCCCATATCGGCCATCGCCCTGGGCCAGCGTGTCGGCACGGCCATCGCCACTGCCAATGAAGAGCTGGTTCACGGGTTCACGTGGTCCGGGCACCCCGTTGCCTGCGCCGTGTCCCTGAAAAATCTCGAGATCATGGAACGGGAGCGGCTTGTCGAGCGCGTCCAGGACGATATCGGCCCCTATTTCCAGAAGGCTGTCGCCAGTCTTGCCGACCATCCGCTCGTCGGCGAGGTACGCGGCAAGGGCCTGCTCGCGGCCATCGAGCTCGTGAAGGACAAGAGCAAGCGCACCTTCTTCGACCGCGAAATTGATGTGGGAACAATGTGCCGGAACCACTGTTTCTCGAACGGGCTCGTCATGCGCGCGATCCGGGACACAATGGTTTTATCCCCACCACTGATCCTCACGCGCGAACAGGCCGACGAGATCGTTCGCCTTGCACGCTATTGTTTCGACCTGACCGCGAAACAGCTCGGACTACCTACGAAATGAGTTGTATTTTGGCGTGACTTGTTCAACACGCTTCGGCGCCATGTGTGGCATTTCTGGTATAGTTATTAAGTTTGTGTAAGAGGCCAAAAAAAAGTTGCCCACTGTGACTTTGGCGCATATAGTGATTCCCAGATGGTCGATATGACTTCGGTTTCGCGTTGCCCCCCCCGCTAGCGGAACCAGAGTTGACCATCTGAGTGTCAGACAATCCCCTCCTGACACGTGGCGCGTTAAAGCGCGTTTTGGCCCCCGGTTGGACGCACAGCCGGGGGCCTTTTAATTTCAGGCCCAGCCCTTAACCAAGACAGCCCCTCAGACCATGGCACCTCTTCGAATCGCGACATGGAACATCAATTCCGTGCGCCTGCGCCTTCCGCTCATCGAAAAGCTGCTCAAAACCTGCCCGGTCGACGTGCTTTGCCTCCAGGAGACCAAGGTTTCGGACGCCGAGTTCCCAAAGTCCGACATCCGCCGCCTGGGCTTTGAGCACTGCGCCATCAACGGGCAGAAGGGGTATCACGGGGTTGCCATTCTCTCGAAGGTCCCCATCGAAAAGGTCCAGACCCATGGGTTCTGCGACAAGGGAGATGCGCGACACATCAAGGTGACGCTGCCCGGGGACATCGACCTGCACAATTTCTACGTCCCGGCCGGTGGCGACATCCCTGACCCTGACGAGAATGACAAGTTCGCGCACAAGCTGCAGTTTCTCGACGAGATGGAAGGCCTTTTCTCGAAGATGAAGAACAAGCGTTCAGCCCGACGCATTGTCGTGGGAGACCTGAACATAGCGCCGTTCGAGCACGACGTGTGGAGCCACAAGCAGTTGCTCGACGTTGTCAGCCATACGCCCGTCGAAACGGAGAAGATGATGTCGATCTATGCGTCACACGACTGGATCGACGTCACGCGTTCCGTGGTGCCGCATCACGAGAAGATCTACAGCTGGTGGAGCTACCGGAACTCGGACTGGGAGAAGTCCGATCGCGGCCGCCGGCTGGACCACTTCTGGATCAGCCCCGCCCTGAAGGGCGCAGAGAGCGGTCACAGGATCCTGCGCGAGGCCCGCAGCTGGGAACGCCCTTCGGACCATGTTCCAATCGTTGTGTCGATTTCAGCCTAGCCCGGACGCTTCAGCGGCGTGATGGCGATTGTCGAAGATCCGGTGGCAATGAGAGCGCCGGTCTCGTCAACCAGTTCTGCTTCGATGAAGGCGACCGTGCTGCCGCGCCTGACCGTTTTCGCCGTTCCGACCAGACGCGACCCCAGCTTTCCCTGGCGGATGTAGCTCACCTTCATTTCCAGCGTGGGCGTGATCTGCCCCCACTCCACCGACAGGCCTGCGGCAAGCGAAATCACGTCGTCCATCATCGCGGCCGTCATCCCGCCGTGAAGGGCGCCGAAGCGGTTTGCGAGTGCCTCCGACACGACGTAGGCCACCCTGACAAGGCCAGCCGATGCGTCCACATCCAGCAGGTCCTGGCCGAGCAAAACTGCCGCCGGCGCGGGCCGCTTGAGGATCGCCTGGATGTTGGGCGGATACTGTGCAGGGTTGGCTCTGTCGATCGCCATGGCCTAGCGCCTTTCCGGGTCGTTTAGCCGTGCGTGGGCTGCCGACAGTTCCTTGTTGGCGTTGTTCAGGCGAATGGCCAGCTCGCGCATGATTTCCAGCGTCATCTGCGGCAGGTCACGCAGCAGCTGGAAGAACTGGTCCTTCTTGATCTTGAGCGCCTCGACGGGCTCACTGGCGATGACAGATGCCGTTCGAGGCATGTCTCCGAGGAGCGCCATCTCTCCCACGATGTTGTGCTGTCCAATGGTCGCCACGACGACCGGTCCTTGCGCCGACTTCAGCGAGACATTCACCTTGCCGCTCAGCAGGAGGTACGCCGAGTCGCCTCGGTCTCCCTCATTGAAGAGTACTGCGCCCGCGGGAAACGCCAGGCGCTCGCTCGTGAAGGCCAGCAGCTTCAGCTTTGCCGTATCAATGTTTGCAAACAACGGCACCTTGCGCAGCAGATCGACTTCCGCGTGAATGCTCATGCGTTGCGCCCCTTCCTGTTCATGCGACCATCTCGCCCGCCTGCCGCCGTTGCGTGTCCGTCTTCAGCCTGCCCTCTTCGAACACCAGCGTACGGTCAAAGCGGTCCGCCAATTCCTCACGCGTCAGCACCCAGAGCGTGGCCTTGCGCTTCCTGTGTGACAGCACGCGTTCCACCACCAGCACCTTCTGGGCGTCATCGAGATTGGCGAGTGCGCCGTTGACCACCAGAAGCCGGGGATCCTTGATCAGGGCCCGCGCCAGCGAAAGCTTCTGGCGCTGAACGGTCGACAGGCGCTTGCCGGCGGGACCGCAATTGAACCCCAGTCCTGCCTCGATGATCAGGTCGCGCACATCCAGCTTGTCGAGCGTTTCCCGGATCAGCGTTCCGACGCGCTCCTGTGCCTGTGCCACTCCGTGGGAGACGCGTCCAAGCAGGATGTTGTCGAGAATGCTCGCTGCAGCGTTGTAGGCGTCCTCGTTGTAGAAGCTGATCCTGGGCTTCAGGTTTTCAGGGATGGTCTCAGCAAACGTGCGCCTGGCTGCAAGAAGACGCTCGGTGACTTCAGGCGTCAGCAGGCCGAGACGATGCCTGGAGTCCACGTATGAAAGCGGCAGGGCTGAAAGGGCGGCGCGGTCTGCGTATGTCATCGCTTCGCTGCGCGCCCGCTTGATCACCTGCTGGAAGTGCGGCAACTCGCTTGACGGTATGAAGCCGTACTCCTCGAAGAACGGGTGATCCGCCGGCAATTCCGAAAAGAGTTCGACCATGGTCTCGGCGATCGAAAGGCCCATCGCCACGAGATGTTTCTCGAGCCCCTCTTCCGCCATCACACGCTGGAAGTGGGAAAGCTTTGGCAAGTTGCGTGGCTGCAGGTCAGGGTCAGCGCTCGCGCCGAACAGGACGTTCTCCGCGATGGACGCGTTGCGATTGAACACTGCCGGGTCGAACCTCTCCACCAGGCCGGACAGATCCGGTTGCTCCAGCCTTTGGTGAAGCGCCAGACGCGCCTCCACAATGCGGTTGGCGACACCCGGGTTCGCCACGGGATCGAGGCGCGCCTGAAGACCAAACTGGTAGACGTCGTTCTCGAGCCCGACGATCTCCAGCACTTCGATAATGCGGTCGAGAACGGCCTTGGCATCGCTCGTGCCAAGGGCTTCATAGTCCGTCCAGTCCTCCAGCGCATCGAGAGGCGGATTTCCAGTGCGCAGCATCTCCCTGAACTGACGCTTCTTCTCCGGCTTTCCTCCGGGGTCGACCGCGCGCGCCACGGTCTTCAGGCCGTAGAGCAGGTTCGACTTGATATCGACCGGGAAAAAGAACGCGTCCGCGCCCGCATAGGCAATGTTTCGTCCGGCGGCTGCGTCACTCATGGCATAAAGTTCGTCTTCACCGGCCTTGATGGAGCCGTCCTTCAGTATGCACTGCCTGGAAAATACCTGTCCGAAGGCTTCCTTGCCGCCGCCTGAAGGGCCAATGACCGCAACCGAGTGATCGAGCGACAGTTCCGCATCAACGTCTTCGAGGAGCATGAATCCTGCATCATCGGCGATCCTGACATTCCTGATTTCGATCTTCTCGATATGCCCGGGGCGCGCGCCCAATGTCTCGGGCGCCTCCGAGGGCCTCATGCCTTCAGGATGGAACTGCTCCATCACCTGATTGTACTTGATTTCCACGTCCTGGCGCTGGAGGTCCCAGTCGATGAGTTCCTTGATGGGGCCCGGCAGGTCCTTGTAGGCGATGATCACGGCGACAAGCTGGCCCACGTCCAGCTGACCCATGATCACGAAATAGCCGCCGGCTGCGTAGAAGATGAATGGCGTGAGCTGTGCGATGAAGTTGTTCAGCGACTTCACGAAGTACTTGCGCTGATACAGCTCGAAGCGAATGTCGAAAATGCGGGCCAGACGGGCGATGATTTCGGCCCTTTCCCAATTTGCCGTGCCCTGCATCCTGATGTCGGCGTTGCCATCGACGATCTCTCCGACGCGCCCGGCAAGCTCCCTCGCCTGCAACTGCCGGAGCTTTCCGAGCTTGAGAATTGGCTTTCGCAGCCTCGGTATCACGATCGCCTGAACGGCCACGATGGAGCCTGACACAAGCCCGAGCCAGAAATTCTGGCTGACGATGAAGATCATTGCCGTCAGCGCCTGGCCTGCAAGAAAGACGGGCCAGACGATGGCGTCGCCCGTGAAGCCGCCCAGGGGCTCCACCTCGTCCTTCACCATCGAGGCGATCTCCGCCTGCTTCACCCTGCGGACATGAGCCGGCGGGAACCGCAAAACGCGATCCACCAGTTCGAAGCGCAAGCGGCGCAGCAGCCGTTCTCCCAGCCGCCCCTTCATCGTGTTCACGAGAAACTTCAGGAAGCCGTTGAACCCCACGAGTGCGAGGAAGGAGAAGCTGAGCGCAAACAGGTAAGACAAGCGCTCCATCTCGATGCCACTGAACAGGTTCAGTGTGCTGCCCATCCAGCCATGCAAGAAGGCGGGAAGCTCGAACGTCAGGTTGAGAAAGGGCTTGGTTGCCTCGGGTGTCTCGAAGCCCTGGCCCTGGATGGGGCCGTTGATGATCAGCTTCGGCAGGGTCAGCGTGAGGAAGTAGAAGGGTTGCGCCAGCAGCGCTATGGCGAGGATCACCAACTGGTCGCGGCGCGAGTGTTGCCAGATGTACTGGTAGAGCGTCTGATGATGGGGCATGCCGTTGTTCAGTTGCTTTCCGCCAACCTCTGAATCACCATAACGTGCTTAGCATGCTTTGCCGCCGCGCCTGTTCATGAAATAATGGCGCTGATTGCGTCCAGTGACAATGACCCAAGAGGTTCATCATTTCCAGATCGGCCGCCAGGGTGCTGATTTACAGCCACGACAGCTTCGGTCTGGGGCATATCCGCCGCTGCCGGACGATTGCGCACGCGCTGGCCGAGGCCATCCCCAAGCTCAAGGTTCTCATCGTCTCCGGATCGCCCATTATCGGGAGCTTCGACTTCAAGACCCGGGTCGACTTCGTGAGGGTCCCCGGCATCATCAAGCTGCGCAGCGGCGACTATGTCCCCCTTGGACAGCACGGTTCGATCCAGACCACCACGGCGCTGAGGTCCTCGCTCATCCGGGAAACGGCCACCAGCTTCGAGCCGGACCTGTTCATCGTCGACAAGGAACCCCTTGGGCTTCGTGGCGAGCTTGAGCCCACGCTGGAAGCGCTGAAGGCCCGCGGCACACGGCTGATGCTGGGGCTTCGCGATGTCCTCGACGAGCCGTCTGCACTCGCCGCCGAATGGCAACGGAAAAACGCCAAGGCCGCCGTCGAGACCTACTACGACGACATTCTCGTGTACGGACTACGTGAAGTGTACGACCCGCTTCAGGGTCTGGAGCTTGCTGACACGACGCTTTCGCGGGTGAGCTTTACCGGTTATCTCCGTCGAAGCCTTCCGGCCACCAAGCCGTCCCACGCCGTCCCCGATATAGGCGAGCGCGTGCTCGTGACGGCTGGTGGTGGTGGAGACGGTGAAGCCCTCATCGACTGGGTGCTCAGCACCTATGAGAAGCATGGCGCGCAACTTCCCAAGGCACTCATTGTCCCCGGCCCTTTCATGGCTGCAGAACATCGCCATGCCTTCGAGCACCGCATATCGCGGCTGCCCCAACTGCGCTGCATCACCTTCGAACCCCGCATGGAACACCTCGTGGCAGGCTGCAAGGCCATCGTTTCGATGGGCGGCTACAATACATTCTGCGAGATCCTGTCCTTCGACAAACGCGCCGTGCTCGTGCCACGCCGCGTGCCCCGCTGCGAGCAGACCATTCGCGCGCAGGCTGCGGAGCGGCTCAAACTTGCCACCTGGGTGCCGGAGCCAGATGAAGGCGTTACCGGCGACACAGAACGAATGGCGGGCGTTCTCGCCAGCATCGAGGAGCAGCCAGCGCCCTCCCGCCATGCCCCTGCTGGCCTGCTGGACGGGCTTCCGGCGGTGATTGACCACAGCCGTCGCTGGCTGCGCCAGCACCCGAACAGCCACTGAGCAAGCCAGCCATGGGCTATCCGCTTGCCATTGTCGTCAAAGGGTTCCCTCGCCTCTCCGAGACCTTTATCGCGCGAGAGCTGGAAGCGCTGGAGCGGCGGGGGCTGCGCTTTTCCCTGCACGCGCTGCGCAACCCTGGAAAGGATGCCGCGCTGACGCGCTATAGCGTCCAGGCCGAGTGCCGCTATTTGCCGGAGTACCTGCACGACGCACCTTTCACAGTTCTCAGAGCGTTCGTATTAGCGCTGTCGCTGCCCGGCTTCCGCGATGCATGGCGCCAGTTCATGCTGGATCTGGGTCAGGACTTTACCCGGGCCCGCTTCAGGCGATTTGGACAAGCCTGCGTGCTGGCGACGCGCCTCGGTGCAGAGACCCGCCACATCTATTGTCACTTCTCGCACAGCCCGGCCTCCGTCACGCGTTACGCGGCGCAGCTTCTCAAAGTGGGTTACAGCATATCGGCACACGCGAAGGATGCCTGGACGGATCCGGAATGGGACCTCAGGTCAAAACTTGACGGAGCTACATTCGTCACAACCTGCAACCGTTCAGCCTTCGACAGGCTGAAGTTGATTGCCCCGCACTGCAGGCTGCACCTCAATCACCATGGCATCGAGGCCAGCCTGATCGTGAAACAGGCCACCTGCTCGTCGCGAGCAGGAAACGACCCAGGAAATCCGGTTCGCATTCTTTCGGTTGCCCGGGCGGTGGAGAAGAAGGGGCTAGTTCACCTGCTGCAGGCGCTCAAGCAATTGCCACCGTACCTGCACTTCCGGCTTGACCACTTTGGTGACGGCCCGCTGTTGCCCTCCCTGAAGGCGCTGGCTCGCGATTCCGGACTTGGGGAAAAGGTGACTTTTCACGGCGGCAAGGCGCACGAGGACGTGATTGCTGCCATGGATGCGTCGGACGTTCTCGTGTTTCCGGCTGACGTTGCTTCTGATGGCGACAGGGATGGTATTCCGAATGTCATCCTGGAGGCGAATGCGCGGGGACTCTGCGTTGTCGCCTGCAATGCGGGAGGCGTTTCTGAGGCCGTTCTGGATGGCGTGACAGGCGCACTCGTACCTCGCGCAGATCCGGATGCACTGGCCGAACGTCTCGATGAAGTCATCCGAAATCCTGACCTGCGGCGACGCTGGGCAGAGAACGCGCTGAATACGAACATGAGCGCGTTTGATGGCGGCGCCGGCCATGACAGTCTCTTCAAGCTACTCAGCGAAGAGGTGAAGGCACAATGAACGTGCTGTTCTACTCTCCATTCGTGACGCCCAACCCGGATGTGCCTTCTGGCGCTTCGCGCGTCGCCGTCCTGATGCAACGCGCGCTTGCACGGGCGGGCTGCCACGTTACTTGCCCCGCGCTGCCCCGCACTTATGACGGATTGGGAAGCGAACAGGTCCAACGATCGCATCGCGAGGCGAGCGCAGTCGCCCGTGATGCCCTGCTGTCGCAGATCAGCAACGGCAGCATTCCGCGACCGGATGCCTGGTTCAGCTACCATGTGTATTACAAATCACCCGACTGGATCGGTCCGGAAGTTTCTGCCCGTCTGGGCATTCCCTACATCGTTGCTGAAGGCTCGCACGCGCCGAAGCGAAAGGGCGGACCGTGGAGCGTCGGGCATGAAGCGACGCAGGAAGCCCTTGTTCGTGCGCGCCTGTTGCTTGCCGCGACTGATTTTGACCGGTTCTGCCTGGAGCCCCTTATTCCCGGGCGTGTGAGGGACCTGAAACCGTTCATCGACTGCGCCGGCATTCCGCATGTCGAGCGAAGCGCTGGCTCGGGTATCCGGCTGGTCGCCGCAGGCATGATGCGCAATGACAGGAAACGGGACAGCTACGCGCTTCTGGCCCAAGCACTTTCGTACGTGCAAACAGAGCCGTACTCGCTCGACATTGCGGGAGACGGAAAGTTCAGGCCTGAGGTTGAAGCCAGCTTTCGGGCTGCGGGTGTTCGCGGCGAGGTTCGGTTTCTTGGTGCCCTGCCCCACGCAGACACGCTCAGCCTGATGGCGCACTCTGATCTCTTTGCATGGCCCGGAATCGGCGAGGCCTACGGAATTTCCTATCTTGAGGCGCAGGCCTGCGGGTTACCCGTCGTGGCCTGCCGCAACAGGGGCGTTACGGATGTGACGCAGGATGGAAGTACTGCCGTGCTTTGCCCGACCGATGATCCTCAATCCCTTGCTCGCGCGATTGACACGCTCTCGAGAGACAAGGAGCGACGACGTATCATGTCGACGAGTGCCAGGCGCTTTGTCCTTGCGGAGAGATCGCTGGAGAGTGCCGCTGCGCTGCTGCGGACGTACCTCAATGAGCTGCAGTCATGACGCATCGCATTCTCCTGTGGACCCAGCACCTGCTCGGGATCGGTCACCTGATGCGGTCGGTGCATGTTGCGCGCGCCCTTTCGGAGGCTGGGCACACGGTTCTTCTTGCCAGCGGCGGACTGATACCCGGGGACATCTCGCTGGAATCCGTTGAGACACTTCAGCTTCCTCCTGTTCGTGCCAAGAACGAGCTGTTTGACGAACTCGTCGATCACGAAGGTCATGACGTTACCTCCGGCCTGATGACGGCACGCAAGGATGCGCTTGTGAACGCGTTCCATCGTTTCGCCCCTGACTGCGTGGTTACGGAGACGTTTCCGTTCGGCCGCAGACTTGTACAGGCGGAAGTGCTTGCGCTCATCGAAGCGGCAAACAGCCGATCGCGTCGCCCGAAGCTCGTCTCATCCGTGCGTGATGTCCTGCAGAGGCCACGAAAGGCCGAACGCGCCAACGCCATGGTGGACCTTGCGGTATCCCAGTATGACTTGGTGCTCGTGCATGGCGATCCCCACGTGATCCCTGCCGACGCGTCCTTTCCGGAGATCCGGCGCGCCAGCCACCTGCTCCGATATACCGGCTATATTGGACAGATGCCCGACCGCTCAGCGGAACCACGCACGGAAGTCATCATATCTGCCGGGGGTGGCGCCGTCGGAGACACACTCATTCGCGTTGCTGCCGCCGCGCGAAAGCTCACGATGCTCGCCGACCGGCCCTGGACAGTGGTCACGGGCCCTCTTTCGAAAGCCGACGTCGGCGAACATGACGGGATCAGCTTCGTGCGCAGCATTCCGAACCTCTCCCGTCGCATTGCCCAGGCCGCGCTTTCAGTCAGCCAGGCAGGCTACAATACTGTCGTGGAGACCCTGTCTGGCCAGACCCCGGCCGTCCTTGTTCCCTTTGAAACTGATCGGGAGCGGGAACAAGTGACGCGTGCGCAGTACCTCGCAGAGAAAGGACTGGTATCCCTGGTGCGTGCCAGCCTGCTTTCACCGACATCACTTGCGAATGCCATTGACGAAAGATTCCGCGCAGGCATGCCGCCGCATACGCTGAACCTGGATGGCAAGGCCGGCACCGTCATGGCCATCAACGCCCTCATGGATCAACGCTGATGTGGGACAAGGTGCGGGCGGAACTCGATATCTGGTACAAGCAGAGGCGCGAGGCGCTGTTCTGGTGGCGTGATGACGACGCAACCGACGTCACGCCGCAACTGAGGATGCTCGCCGGCACAGCGAAGACCCATGACGTGTGTGTCGGGCTCTCCGTGATTCCCGTGGCTGCATCGGCGGCGCTGAAGCGCTATGTCCGAGGACAAAACAACCTCGAAGTGCTCGTGCACGGCTATGCGCACAAGAACCATGCGCGTCCCGCTGAAGCCAAGCGGGAGTTCTCGGGCAGCAGACACCGCGCGGACATGCTGACCGAACTCGAACACGGGCTTCGTCTGATCCGTGACGGATTTGGCTCGAAGGCGCTCCCCGTGCTCGTACCACCGTGGAACCGCATTCCTCCAAACCTGGTTTCGCACCTGCCGGAGCTTGGATATGCGGGGATCTCGACGTGGAAGCCTCGCCCGGTACAGGCGCGCAAGGGCGGATTTGCGACGGTCAATGCACACCTGGACGTCATTGACTGGCGCCGCGGGAAAGTCCCGAAAGCCGAGAGGCTGGTGGGCTCGCTCCTGCTCCGCAAGCTGCGCTGGCGTCGGGCCAATCCGGGTCGAGCGTCAGAACCGCTCGGGATCCTGACGCACCACCTCCTGTGGGATGACCGGGTTGAGGCCCTGATGACGAGAATCCTTCAGACAACGCGATCGCATCCGGCTGCACGGTGGATGACGCCACGCGAAGTGTTTGGTACTTGATCCACCATGACCTATCGCTGGCAACGAACGGGACTTTTTCTGGAGGCGGCAAAGACGGCGGCAGCGCTGATTGTCGCGGTGCTTGTTGCCCTCATGAACCCGCTGCTTTCCCCATGGCAACTGCTTTTGCTTCCGCTCGCCCTGCTCCTTGCCAGCCATCTCTTCAGCTGCATGGTTAAGCTTGTGAGCGAGGTCACGATCACTCCGGAAGGCGTGCGCCTCGTTCGCCGATGGCTTCCCTCGCAATCCCTGGAATGGAAAGATATGACTTCATTTGAAGTTCGCAGTTTCTCTCTCGGCAGTTTCAGGAAGAGAAGCCTGACAGACATGAAATTCAGGGGTCATGGCGCATCCATTCTCATCGATGACGGTCTCGACGATTTCAGCGGCGCGCTTCAGGCTGCCTGGCGCGCGGCGCGCGCAAACAGCATTGCAGTGTCGGATACGACGCGCGCCAACCTGCAGGCGGCCGGCGTGCTGAAGGCGGACGCGAACTGAAATGGACGCTGCACTCAGCATCAGCAACCTGTCTGTCCAGCTCTCTTCCCACGGGAAGAATGTTCCGATCCTGCGCAACGTGAGCTTTGATGTGCCGGCCGGAAAGACGGTGGCGCTCGTGGGTGAAAGCGGTTCCGGAAAATCGACAATCTGCAATGCCGTGCTGGGCCTGCTTCAACCAGGTCTCAAGAGAACATCCGGCAGCATCGTCCTCAACCGGACCACGCGCCAGGGCGGAAGCGTAGACCTCTGCAGGCTTTCCGAGTGGCAGTTGCGGCGCATGCGCGGCCTCGACTTTTCCATGGCGTTCCAGGAGCCCTCTGCCGCGTTCTCTCCTGTCATGACCATCGGAGCGATGCTTCAGGAGATGCTCGAGGCCCACGAGACCCTTTCGGAGCGCCAGATGACCGAGCGTGTCCGGGACATGCTCCACAAGGTCGGATTTCCAAATCCTGATACGGCCCGGCACAAGTACACATTCGAACTCAGCGGGGGCCTCCGGCAGCGCGCGATGCTTGCGAGCGCCCTTATCTGCCGACCTTCCCTCGTCATTGCCGACGAACCCACTTCCGCCCTCGACGTGACCGTCCAGGCGCTGACGCTGAAGCTACTGGCTGACCTGCAGGATGACCTTGGCCTGAGCCTCCTGCTTGTCACCCATGACTTTGGCGTCGTCGCGAACATTGCTGACCACGTCGTGGTTCTGAAGGATGGAGAATTGGCCGAGGCCGGGCCCGTGGATGCGGTGCTGCGAAACCCGCAGTCGCCCTACACGCAATCCCTCCTGTCCCAGGTGCCACGGCTGGAAGGCGAGCCCTTCCCGCTTGCCGTCCAGCATGCCAGCAGCAACGCGACACGCGCACTGTCCGACGTATGGAAGGACAGGATCGGTCCAAACTCCGGAACGCGCCTCATCGAGGTGAGGAACGTGAGCAAGCGCTTCAACTCCAGAAGCCGTTCTGTCTCCGCAAAGCAGACCGGCGTTGATGCCGTGCTTGGCGCCAGCCTTTCGATCACGTCCGGCGAATGCATCGGGCTTGTCGGGGAAAGCGGCTGTGGCAAATCCACACTCTCAAAGATGATCCTGCGCGTGCTCCAGCCCGATGGAGGATCCATCGAAGCGTTTGACGGCCGGGCGATGCGCAACGTCGGGAACCTGCAAGGGGCTGCGCTCAAGGCATATCGAAGCCGGGTCCAGTATGTATTCCAGGATCCGTTCTCTTCACTGAATCCGAGGTTCACTGCCGAGTCCATTGTGACCGAGCCCTTCGTCATTCACGGACTTGGCGACCGCCAGCAACGTCGCCTCTGGGCGGAAGCGCTGTTTGAACTGGTTGGTCTCAATCCGTCCATGCTCTCGCGTCATCCGAATGCATTCTCCGGCGGGCAACGACAGCGGATCGGCATTGCGCGCGCACTCGCCCTCGGACCGGACGTGCTGATCTGCGACGAGCCGGTTTCAGCCCTCGATGTTTCGGTTCAGGCCCAAATCCTCAACCTGCTGGAGGGGCTGCGGCAGGACCTGAACGTTGCAACCCTGTTCGTCAGCCACAACCTGGCCGTGGTGCGGTCTGTCGCCAGCCGCGTCAATGTCATGTGCAGCGGGCGCATCGTGGAAGCTGCGCCGACGGAAGCGCTGTTCTCCAACCCTCAACATCCCTATACCGTAGCGCTTCTGGCGGCCCATCCGGAGCCCGACCTGGACCGGAAGCTGGATCTCTCGAAGCTGATGGAAGGCCGGGCCTCCGACCCCGCCGCCTGGCCGGCGCCATTCCGATTGCGTCCCGGCGAAGTTCCCAAATACAAGTCTGTCGGTGATGATCATGTCGTGGCGGTTGCCTAGCTCCAAAGGCGTTTAAATGCGTTATCTCGTTTCCCTTGCGTCCTGTGTCCTCGTTGCCCTTTCCGTGGCTAGTGCGAATGCCGCGGACCCGGGTAGCCCGAAGCTGCTGGAAACGCCGTCGCTTGCATCGCAGGTGTCCGCAAAGAAACTGCCAGCCGTCGCGCAGCGTGTTCCTTCCGAACCGGACGTCGTCAATCTGCAGGCCGCCGGCCGCAAGACCGGCAAGCCGGGCGGCGTCCTCAAAATGATGCTCAGCAAGGAGAAGGACATCCGGCTCCTGAGCACATGGGGTTACGCGCGGCTCGTTGCCTGGACCCCCAAGCTGGAACTGAAGCCTGACCTGCTCAAGTCGATCGACGTCAAGGATGGACGCATCTTCACGCTCAAGCTGCGGGCCGGTCACAAGTGGTCGGATGGCCAACCCTTCACCTCCGAGGACTTCAGGTATTACTGGGAGGACGTCGCAAACAACGCGGAGCTTTCGCCCAAAGGGCCGAGCAGCGACATCCTCAACGACGGCGAGAAGCCGAAGGTCGAGATCATTGATGCGGTGACGGTCCGATACTCCTGGAGCAAGCCGAATGCCCGTTTCCTATCCTCGCTTGCCCAGGCGCGAGAGCCCTACATCTACCGGCCCGCGCATTACCTCAAGCAGTTCCATGCGAAGTATGCGGGCAAGCCGGCCCTCGACGCCCTTGTCGCCAAGTCCAAGTCACGCTCCTGGGCGCAGTTGCACAATCGCATGGACAGCATGGGCAACAATGACAACCCTGCCCTGCCGACGCTTCAGCCCTGGGTCGTGGTGACGGAAACGCCCGCGACGCGTTTCGTTTTCCGACGCAACCCGTATTACCACCGCGTGGACGCCAGCGGCGTGCAGCTGCCCTACATTGATGGCATCGAAGTCTCGATCGTTGATGGCGGACTGATACCGGCGAAGGCCGCTGCGGGCGATGCAGACCTGCAGGCTCGCGGGCTTTCGTTCGGAGATGTCTCGATCCTCAAGGCGAACGAGGGCAAGGGCAATTTTGTGCTTCGCACCTGGCCCATAGCCAAGGGATCGCATTTTGCGCTCTATCCCAACCTCAACTCGCGTGATCCGGCATGGCGCGCCCTGATGCGGGACCAGAGGTTCCGTCGCGCCCTGTCCCTTGCCATCAACCGGCAAGACATCAATCGCGCGCTTTTCTTCGGCCTTGCGGCTGAGAGCGGCAACGCGGTCCTCAAGACTTCGCCGCTCTACAAGGCAGAATACGCCCGCGCCAATGCCAGCCACGATCCAAAAGCCGCCAATGAACTGCTGGATGCGATCGGCCTTCGCGGTCGCGCGCCTGATGGAACGCGCCTGCTGACCGACAAGCGCCCGCTTGAGCTGGTCGTGGACATTGCCGGCGAGACCAAGGAGGAGACCGATATCCTCCAGCTGGTTGCGCAGCACTTCAAGGCCGTCGGCATCAAGCTGGTCATCAAGCCGTCCGATCGCACGATCATGCGCAGCCGGGCCTATGCCGGCGAAGCCGTGATGACAGGTCTCTCGGGCTGGGACACGGGCATCCCGACGGCAGACATGAGCCCAGACGAGCTCGCGCCAACGCGCCAGGACACCCTGATCTGGCCACAGTGGGGCAATCATTTCGAGACTGCCGGCAAGGCCGGCCAGGCCCCAGACACCACCGAGGGCAAACAGCTCCTCAAGCTGAATGCGGACTGGAATGCCGCCAAGACGGCTACGGACAGGCAGAAGATCTGGACGCAGATGCTTGCCATCCACGCCCAGCAGACCTTCATCATCGGAACCGTGTCAGAGGTGATGCAGCCCGTGGTGGTGCGAAAGACGCTCAACAATGTTCCCGAGAAGGGAGTATTCTCGTGGGATCCTGGCGGGCAGTTCGGCATGTATCGCATGGATGAATTCTGGTTCAGCCGCTGAACCGGGGCGACACGGGGCACACGCATGCAGCGCTTTATCGTTGAACGGCTGTTGCTGATGGTGCCCACGTTCATCGCCATTGCGGCGCTGATCTTCTTCACCATCCAGCTGCCGCCGGGCGATTACCTTTCCAACGAGATTGCAGAACTGCAATCACAGGGCGACAGCCAGGCGGCTGCGAAAGTCGAGTATCTCCGCAAGGAGTACGCGCTGGACCGACCAATGGTGGAGCAGTTCGGCATATGGCTTGGCGTCTGGCCCGGCCCGCGCGGATTCTCCGGCCTCCTGCAAGGCGATTTCGGAACATCGTTCGAGTTCAACAAGCCTGTGGCCGAAGTTGTCGGATATGCCATCGGGCCAACCATCGCCGTAAACGTTCTGGCGGTGATTGCCGTCTATCTCATGGCCATTCCGCTGGGCATCATTGCTGCTGTCCGGCAGAACAGCCTCAGTGACTACCTCATCGCCGGCTTTGCCTATGTCGCCGTCGCGACCCCCGGCTTTCTTCTTGCGCTCGTCGTCCTGAGCTATGCCCATTCCTGGTTTGGCGTATCCATCGGCGGCCTGATCGATCCCGCGCATGCCGAGAACATGTGGACGCCTGCCGGCATTGCTTCCATGGCGGCGCACATCGGCATTGCGGTCATCGTCATTGCCTTTTCTGGCGTCGGCTCCATGACGCGGCGGCTTCGTGCGAACCTGCTGGATGAACTGAACAAGCCCTATGTCACGGCTGCACGTGCGCGTGGCATCAGCGAAACACGCCTGCTGATCCGCTATCCCGTGCGCCTTGCACTCATCCCGTTCATTGCAGATATCGGCAACCTGCTCCCTTCACTCGTCTCCGGGTCCGTCATCGTGTCGGTCGTGCTGAGCCTTCCGACGGTCGGCCCCATCCTCGTGCGTGCACTGCAGGCGCAGGACCTGTTCCTTTCCGGTTTCATCCTGCTGTTTGCCGCTGTCCTTACCCTTGTGGGCACGCTCGTATCGGATCTTCTCCTGGGCATGATCGACCCGCGCATCCGGCTTGGACAGGCGCTCGACAGATGACAGCGGAGAGCCTCACCCTTCCGGATCAGAACGTCGAAACGACGACGTTGTTCGGACGACTTGCGCGCAAGCCAGGGGCCTTCGCGGCCTTTGTTTTCCTTGCCATTCTGTATGCCCTGCTGCCGTTCGCCGAGTTCATTGCGCCCTATGCGCCGGAGACGCGGAACAACGATCACATCTTCATGCCGCCGACACAAATGCACTTCTTTCACGAGGGAGAGTTCGTCGGACCGTTCGTCTACGCGACAACGACCGTGGTCAACACGGAGACATTCCAGAGGGAGTTCAAGCCTGACACGAGCACGCCCCTGCCCCTGCGATTTTTCTGCTCCGGCGACCCATATGATTTCTGGGGCGCCGTGCCGGCGACATTCCACCTGATCTGCCCGCCTGAAAACGGACAGTTCTACCTGCTCGGCGTTGACCGATTGGGCCGTGACATCTTCAGCCGCACCGTTTATGGCGCGCGAATTTCCCTGACGATCGGGCTCATCGGCGTGGCCATCAGCTTTTTCCTGGGCTGCCTGCTGGGTGGCCTGGCAGGCTATATCGGCGGCTGGGTGGATTCTGCCATCCTGAGGCTCATCGAAATCCTTCGCGCCATTCCCGAACTCCCGCTCTGGATGGCGCTGGCAGCCGCGCTGCCGGCGAACTGGCCTGCGATCTGGGTCTATTTCGGCATTACGATCATCCTTGGCCTTCTCGACTGGCCGGGGCTCGCTCGGGCTGTCAGGGCGAAGATCATGTCGCTGCGGGAAGAGGACTATGTCGTTGCGGCGGAACTGCTTGGAGCCAGTCGTGGGCGCGTGCTGTTCAGGCACATGCTGCCCAACTTCTCGGGGCACCTGATCGTCAGCGTGACCCTTGCCGTTCCAAGCATGATCCTCGGAGAGACCGCCCTTTCCTTCCTTGGACTCGGGCTGCGCCCCCCTGTCGTCAGCTGGGGCGTCCTGCTTAACGATGCCCAAAACATCAGCGCCGTGGAGCTTTACCCCTGGCTCCTGTTTCCGCTCCTGCCGGTGGTCCTCGTGGTCCTGGCGTTCAATGTGCTCGGCGACGGCCTCAGGGATACGGCTGATCCCTACAGCCGTTAAGCAAACCATCTTTACATTCATCACAACGGCGCGAAGCCGAAACCACTTGCCCAACATTAGTTTGATGCGCTGTGACAGCGTTCCTATATACCTATCCGGGTTCAGTGGCTGTCAGGTTCCTTATTCATGGCTAGTGCAGGCGTGGCGCAACCAGGTTCGCCAAACGACATCGGACGCGTTCTGGGTGTAGGCAGCAAGAAGGTCCCCTTCTGGCGCAAGTGGTGGGTGCTGACCATTGCAGCACTCATCGCGGGGCTCGCGGGCTGGAGCCTGCTCACGCCAAAGCCGGCGACGGCCTATCTGAAGGGCAAGGCCGAAGTCATGACGATCCGCTCGATCGTTACGGCGACGGGGACACTGCAGCCGATCGACAAGGTAACGGTCGGCGCGGAGGTGTCAGGCAGGGTCGATGAGATCCTTGTCGACTTCAACAGCAAGGTGAAAAAGGGCGAGGTGATCGCCCGCATCAATACCGAGGAACTCAACGCCCGCGCGCAGCAGGCGCTTGCCACCGTGCTGCAGTTCGAAGCGGCCCTGAGCAAGGCGGAGAATGACCTCAAGCGAGCCGTCTCCCTCCGGGACAGCGGCTTCGTATCCAAGGCATCGTATGATGCAGCCCTTTCGGTTCGCGACACCACTCTTGCCAATCTCAAGAGCGCACGCGCGCAATCGCAGCAGGCCCAGGCCAACCTTGCGAAAGCGGCGATCCGCTCGCCCATCGACGGAATCGTGCTCGACCGCAAGGTGGAGCGCGGCCAGACCGTTGCGGCCAGCTTCCAGGCGCCGGAGATGTTTGTCATTGCCTCTGACCTGAGCCAGCTGGAACTGACCGTGGACATCGACGAAGCAGACATCGGCGAGGTTTCGGTCGGCCAGGAAGCCACGTTCACCGTCGACGCCTACCCGGCCCAGGTCTTCAAGGCCAAGGTCATGGAACTGAGGAATGCGGCCCGCACGATCCAGAACGTCGTCACATACCAGGGTGTACTCAGCGTGCAGAATGACAAGGGCCTGCTCAAGCCCGGCATGACGGCCACGGCCGATATCGCGGTCAAGACGGCGGAGAACGTCATCAGCGTTCCCAATGGAACCCTGCGCTTCACGCCGCAAAAAGACGCCCCGGTGGAGACCATGGCTCCTGTTCCCACGGTTGCTCCCGTGGACCCCATCTCGTCAGGCAAGGGCAAGCTCTGGGTCGAGGTGAAGGGGAAGGAACCCGAGTCTCGAGACGTGACGCTGGGCATCACAGACGGACAACGCACACAGATCACCAGCTCCAACGTCAAGGCCGGAGAGGAGTTCATTCTCGACATCGACCAGAAGAGCAGCGAGGGACAGTAGCGCTCCATGTCGGAAACCCCTCTCATCCGCTTCGAGAAGGTTTCGAAGATCTACGGCAAGGGTGAGGCCGAGGTCCGGGCGCTCGACGGCGTCGACCTTTCAATCAATGACGGCGAGTTCGTCGCCATCATGGGCCCCTCAGGCTCCGGCAAGTCGACGGCCATGAATATCCTGGGGTGCCTGGATACACCGACGAGCGGGCGATACTTCTTTCGCGGCATTGATGTCGGATCGCTGGATCGTTCGCAGCGCGCACTGCTTCGCCGTCACTACATCGGCTTTGTGTTCCAGGGTTTCAACCTGCTCAAGAGAACGACGGCCCGCGAGAACCTGGAGCTTCCGCTCATCTATCGGCGCGAGAATGCCGTGCAGCGCAAGGAGGCCGCGCTTCGTGCCCTGTCACTCGTCGGTCTCTCGGATCGTGCAAACCACACGTCCTCCGAGCTTTCCGGCGGCCAGCAACAGCGCGTCGCGATCGCGCGGGCGCTCGTGACGGAACCGGCCGTCATCTTTGCCGACGAGCCTACGGGAAACCTGGATTCCGCCCGCAGCCACGAGATCATGAAGCTGCTGGCTGATCTCAACAAGAACCGCAACATCACCATCGTCCTGGTCACGCATGAGGAAGACATTGCGGCCTTTGCCAAGCGACAGATCAGGTTCCGCGACGGCAAGATTGCTTCCGATACGCTAACCCACCCCGCCGGTGCCGCATGATCTGGAATACCCTCCAACTCGCCTTTCGTGAGCTGCGCGCGAATATCCTGCGATCGCTGCTGACGACACTTGGCATCATCGTGGGTGTTGCGGCTGTCGTTACCGTCGTCACGCTTGGACAGGGTCTGACACTAAAGGTGACTTCCGACATCGCGGCCATGGGAAAGAACCTTCTTTTCGTCCTTCCCTTCACGCCACAGCGCTCGGGACCGGCAACACCGCAGACGCCTTTCAAGGTGTCGGATGCCGAAGCGATCATGCGCGAAATCCAGGGCGTCCTTGCCGTTGCGCCATCGACGATCAAGCAGTCGCAGGTGGTCTACGGCTCGAACAACTGGTCCGTGCAGATCAATGGCACGACCAATCCGTACCTGATCGTTCGTGACTGGCCCATCGCGCAGGGCCGCATGTTCACGGAGAGCGAGGAGCGCGGCGGCCGGCCCGTCTGCATCCTCGGTGAAACTCCCCGCAAGGAGCTCTTTGGCCACCAGAACCCGCTCGGCGCGTCAATCCGGATCGGGCAGACCACCACCTGCGAGGTCGTCGGCGTTCTTTCGATGAAGGGGCAGTCAACGTTCGGCCAGGACCAGGATGACCTTATCCTGATGCCCATCAGCGCCGTGCAGCGACGCATGACGGGCAATGATGACGTGCAGCAGATCTGGCTTTCGGCCGTCAGCGCAGAGCGCGTGAAGCCCGTCCAGAATGCCCTCGCCACCCTCATGCGTGAGCGGCGCCGCATCCGGCCGGGAGAGCAGGACAACTTCCTGATCCGTGACCTTCAGTCCGTGTCGTCCCTCGTGGAGTCCACCACGACGCTGCTCACGGCTGGACTTTCGGCGGTTGCCGCGATCAGCCTTCTTGTCGGTGGCATCGGCATCATGAACATCATGCTCGTGTCCGTGACGGAACGTACCCGCGAAATCGGGATCCGGCTCGCGATTGGGGCCCTTGAACGAGACGTGCTGCTGCAGTTCCTCATCGAAGCCATCCTGCTTTCCTGCGTGGGGGGCCTGATCGGTGCGTTGCTGGGGCTCGGAGGCTCTGCTGCCATTGCGTATGCGATTGGTGTGCCGTTTGTGCTGAGCCCGTGGGTCGTCGTGGTTGCCTTCGCCTTCTCTGCCGCCGTGGGTATCATTTTCGGCTTCTTTCCGGCACGGCGTGCCGCAGGCCTCGACCCGATCGAAGCGCTCCGGTACGAATGAAAACGGCCCCGGAAATCCGGGGCCGTCAGCCGTTCATGAGATTTCAGGCTATTGAGCGGGTGGCGCCGGCGGTGTCGGCTGGACCTGCGACGACGCCTTGTTCAGGACGTTGAAGTCACCCGAACCCGCGATGTCCTCGTCCAGGTTTCCGGAATAGGACCCGACGGTCACGCTTCCCGATCCCATGATTTCGACGCGGGGGTTCACGGCATGCCCCTTGAACACCACGTCACCCGAACCCGCGATCTCGACTTCAAATGAAGTCGCGGTGCCCTGGTCCACGAGGACGTCGCCGGATCCCGCGATCTCGACGTCGAGCGGTCCATTCATGGCGACAGCGTGCACGTCGCCGGATCCCGCGATTTCAACGCTCAGCCCCTTCGACAGTGTACCGAGGACCACTTCGCCACCGCCGGCGATCTCGACATTGGCTGCTGTCGCGGAAGGCGCTTCCACGTGTCCCGAACCTGCAATCTCGACATTCAACTGCTCAGCCACCGGACCAAGCACGAGACGTCCGGCTCCCGCGATGCCAATCTCGGCGCTCTGGGTCCGACCTATCTTGCCGCTCAGGGCGTGTCCGTCGATCGAGACGCGGGCGTCGAGATCACCGGCCGTGATCGTGCCCGACATCTCTTCAATCTCGTATGGTGTCCCCACGGGGGCAGAAATGCGCAACCTGAGATCCGCGGGCTTGCGTTCGGCGGCCCACATGTTGAAGAGGTTCCAGGGGAACCAGGCTTCTTCCTCGTGCTTGTCCAGACGCACGTAGAGCTCATCGCCGACGAGCTTTACCTGCAATTCCTTCATGGTCTCGGGCTTGCCCCACGCCTGCACGCGGGCTGCTCCCGGCTGGGTAGGAACCAGTTCCACCTGCCCCACTACCTTGTCCAGGTGGACGCGCTTGGCGGCGAAGGTACGATCGACCGGTCCGGCTGTGGCGGACGACGGTGCCGACGCGCCCATTCCGATGGTCCCGATGAGGCCCGTGAGCGGCGCAACGAACTGGTTTGCCGAGACAGGCGAATAGCCCGGCGTCAGGACGTGACCCGCCATCACCGTCGCCGTGCCCGCAAGCAAAACGACAGCAACCGATTTCAGCATGATGCTCATTTGTTTACTCCGCTAACAGCCGGGGCTGCCTTGAGGGCGTCTGCCGCCAGCTCGGATGGTTTCGGGGCGGAGAGGTCAGCAAAGACGATCATGCCCGACAGGCCAACGAGGGCTACTGCCGACGCGAGCGCGACGATGGTCGCCAAGGCCGCTTTTGCAATGATAGTCGCCATAGGTCCGCCCCACAGTGAATTTGACTATAGTGCGAAGTATATACTAGTGGGTCCGAAGAATTGCAAGTCCCCGGAAAATCGCGCTTTTCCGAAGTTCATCTGACGGGGATCAGGGGATCAGACGATAGCCACCGCTTTCGGTAACCAGCAGGCGGGCGTGGGCAGGATCGGCCTCTATCTTCTGGCGAAGCCGGTATATGTGCGTTTCCAGGGTGTGAGTGGTGACCGCCGGATTGTAGCCCCAGACTTCGTGGAGCAGCGTTTCGCGTCCCACGACCTTGTCCCCTGCCCTGAAAAGGAACTTCAGGATCGAGGTTTCCTTTTCGGTGAGGCGGATCTTCGAGTTGTTGGGGCCCTGCAGGAGCTTCGCCGACGGGCGGAAGGAATAGGGGCCGATCTTGAAGACGGCGTCCTCGCTCTGGGCGTGGCTGCGCATGTGAGCGCGTATGCGAGCCAACAGGATGTTGAACCGGAAAGGCTTGGTCAGATAGTCGTTCGCCCCTGCATCGAGGCCTAGGATCTGGTCGGCTTCACCATCATGGCCGGTCAGCATCATGATCGGGCAGCGCACATTGGCCTTGCGCATGAGCCGGCAGACCTCACGACCGTCAAGGTCGGGCAGGCCCACGTCCAGGATCACCAGATCGGGCGTTTCGGACTTGGCCTTTTCCAGACCCGCAGCTCCTGTCGCTGCGTCAGTAACGATAAACTCGTTCTGGAGATTGAGCTGTTCCTTCAGCGACTCACGAAGCGCATTGTCGTCGTCAACCAAAAGGATGCGTCTCGGAGTGCTCATTTCGATTGCCGCCCGCGGGATGCTGATGTGTCAAATCATTTGCGTTGAGTGATGTGTACGCTATAGCAAATCGGAATTGGAGAGCGGGAGAGGCATGAGCGCGAAAGTGCGCGGGGGAAAGCGTTCCAAGGCAGGGAAACCTGCCAAACCGAGGGTAAAGAGCGCCCGTCCTCACGCAAATTTCATGTTGTCGCCCCTGGTCGCGGTCGAACGTGCGATGGGAGACCTCCGTCGCGGGCTGCCTGTCGTGATCGCCGCCGATGGCGCCGCAGCCTGCGTCATATGCGCTTCCGAACTCGCGACGGACGAAGTCCTTGATGCGGTGCAGGGCTGGACCAAATCGCCGCCTTCCGTCGTACTGACGCATAATCGGGCATCCACCCTCAAGATCAGGCTCTACACGCCAGGCGCGGTGTGCGTTCCCCTGCCCCCGGATGGACGCGCACGGGCCGCTCGCATGCTCGCAGATCCGACGCGCGACATGCATGATCCGCTGCTTGGACCCTGGAAGGCCTCCCGGGATGCCCTGGCAGCGACAACCGCTGCGTCGCTGCGGCTGGCGAAGCTCGCGGAAATCCTGCCGTCGGTTGTCGAGTTTCGAACTTCGATGAAGCTGGCCCGAAAGCTGTCGGAGGCACATGGGCTCGCGGTTGTCCGTGTCGCCGACATCGACAGCCACGAAAGCAACCAGAACGCGCGCTTCACCATCGTGGCCCGGGCGCAGCTGCCACTTGCGAATGCGGAGAACACTCGCGTGCTTGCCTTCAGGCCCGAGGGTGGCGGACGTGAACATCTTGCCCTCGTAGTCGGCGCACCCGAGCCGCCGGGACCTGTCCTCATTCGGCTCCATTCCGAATGCCTCACCGGCGACCTTCTGGGATCGCTGAAGTGTGATTGTGGTGACCAGCTTCGCGGCGCGATCGCGGCGCTGGGAAAGGAAGGGGCCGGTATCCTGCTGTATCTGGCCCAGGAAGGCCGAGGTATCGGGCTCATCAACAAGCTCAAGGCCTACGAACTTCAGGACCAGGGCTTTGACACCATCGATGCCAACAAGCGGCTTGGCTTCGAGGCAGACGAACGGCGCTTTGCTGTTGCTGCCGAGATGCTGAAGTACCTGGGATACTCGTCCGTAAGGCTGATGACCAACAATCCGGACAAGGTCGAGGCGCTCAAGAAGCACGGTATCGATGTCATCGAACGGGTTCCCCACCAGTTTCCAACGAACCCGCACAACGCTGCCTATCTTGCCACCAAGAAAGCCAAGTCCGGGCACATGATCTGAAGCCAAGGGCAGCTTCAATTCCGACCCGGCAAAATGTGCCGGGTTCTCGCCGGTTTGTGGCTCCGCGCAAGGAATTCAGCCACTACAGACATGGCGCGTGCCTTGCTTGCCACTCCGGCATGAACATCCAGGGCCTCATCTCTCCAAGCGTCAAGCCGATCGCCGAACCCCAGGTTCAGGCGCCCGCCAAGGATGATTCAGGGCTGGGATTTGACGACCTGCTCGACGTCATCAATCCACTTCAGCACCTGCCGGTTGTCGGCATGATCTACCGTGCATTGTCGGATGACGAAATTGCGCCACCGGCGAAGATCGCGGGCGGTGCCCTGTTCGGCGGGCTCTACGGTTTCCTGGGAGCACTGGGCTCCGTCATCTACGAAGGCATTGCCGGAGAGTCGGTCGAAGACACGGTGCTTTCCCTGTTCGGTGACGACGAACCGAAGATGGCCACTACCGGCCACGGCGCCTACATGTCGGCCCAACTGCTTTCGCTTGATGACGTGGAGCGGTCCTCCATCGATGCCGATCACGGCGTGGGCATCCGCCTCGAGGCATGAACTTTCACTGCCCTGTTGGCGGATTCAATCCGCACAACAGTCGTTCAAGGTCGCGGCACGATGGGAACGGAAGCGCCAGATCCACGACGAACCTGGCGCTTCCGGGGACGCCAGCCTAGTTCGCCGGCAGGAGAACCTTGTCGATCACGTGGATCACACCGTTCGATGCACGAACGTCAGCTGCAATGACCTTGGCGCCGGACACGGTCACGCCGTTGCGTCCATCAATAGCCAGCGTGCCACCCTGAAGGGTTGGCGGTGATGTCAGCGTCTTGCCAGCGAGCGCAGAGGACTCAACGGCGGCGCCGAGCACATGGAACTTCAGGACAGCCTGCAACTTCGCCTTGTTCTCGGGCTTCAGAAGGTTCTGAACCGTTCCCGGCGGCAGGGCGTCGAAGGCCGCGTTGGTCGGCGCGAATACAGTGAAAGGTCCTGGTCCCGACAGTGCATCAACCAGGTCTGCAGCCTTGAGGGCCGCAACGAGTGTCGAGAACTCCTGCTTCGAAGCGGCGATCGAAACGATCGTGCCGGCATGGGCCGCGTGTCCAGATGACTGGTACGAGCCACCTGCAACGGCGGGCGCGACGAAGGCAGGTGTGAAAAGAGCGAGCGCCAGGGCGGCGCGGCGAAGGGTGCGCATGCAAAACTCCTTATGGATGGGACGGTCGGCACCAATGTGTGCTCGTCCGTATGCATAAGAAACGGCTTTGCGAATTCGATGGATCACTCACAGGAGTCGTATTGCATCATCATCTTTCCCTTCCGGCGGCGGGCACAATGAGCATTCGAATTGTACAAGCGTTGCGCGCAATTCCACCAAGGCCCAAAACTCCTTTTTCGGGGACATATCTGATGCCTGGCCGTCGACAGCCTCGTGCGCGCGTTGCCACGGTGAGCAACACGGAGCCTTCGATGACCATCGCTGCAGATCCCTTGACAAGGCCATGTCGCAGTGCGCTGTAATCCTGCGACGGCAATTCACGCAAATCACAGGTTCATTCCATGCTTCCCAAGGTCTGCATCATTGGTGCCGGGTGCTCCGGCTTCACGACCGCAAAGGCGCTTGCCGACCGGGGCGTGCCATTTGACTGCTTTGAGATGAGCGACCAGATCGGCGGCAACTGGGTGTTCAAGAACAAGAACGGACGTTCTGCCTGCTACCAGTCCCTTCACATTGATACGTCCAAGTACCGGATGCAGTTCGAGGACCTGCCGATCCCAAGCCACTTCCCCGACTATCCGCACCATTCGCAGGTTCTGGAGTACTTCAACGCCTATGTCGATCGCTTCGGCCTTAGAAAACGCATTACTTTCAATACGGAAGTCACCAAGGCGGAATTGCTGCCGAGCAAGAACTGGCGCGTCACCCTCTCGAACGGCGAGCAGCGGGAGTATGGCGCACTGGTCGTGGCCAATGGCCACCACTGGGACACCTACATTCCGACCTTCCCTGGCACATTCGATGGCCCGAGCTTCCATAGCCACCGCTACATTGATCCGTTCGACCCGGTCGACATGCGTGGCAAGCGGGTGCTTGTCGTCGGCATGGGCAACAGCGCCATGGACATTGCGTCCGAGCTTTCGCAAAAGCCGATCGCGAAGAAGCTGTTTGTTGCGGCACGGCGGGGTGTCTGGATCTTTCCCAAGTACATCAATGGCAAGGTGCCGGATAAAGGCGTCATGCCCTCGTGGATGCCACGCTTCGTCATCCGCGCGCTCGTAAAGCGCATGATCATTCGCGCCGTCGGGCACATGAAGGACTACGGGCTTCCCGAACCGGAACATCATCCTGCCGATGCGCATCCTTCCGTGTCAGGCGAGTTCCTGACGCGCGTCGGCTGCGGGGACATCACCGTCAAGCCGAACATCGCCGAGCTCCAGGGCAACAAGGTGAAGTTTGAAGATGGTTCGGTCGAGGAGATCGACGCCATCATCCATGCGACGGGCTACAACATCTCGTTTCCCTTCCTCGACAGCTCGGTCGTGAAAGTGGTCGACAACCATGTCGCCCTCTACAAACGGATCTGGAAGCCGGGCATACCGAACCTGTTCTTCATGGGGCTTGCACAGCCCCTGCCAACACTGGTCAATTTCGCCGAGCAGCAGGCGAAATGGGTGTCGGCGGTCCTCGCCGGCGAATGCGCCCTCCCCTCACCGGAGGAGATGGAAGAGACCATCCGGCGGGACGAAGCGCGCGACATCGGCAAGTACTACAAGTCGCGACGACATACACAGCAGGTGAACTTTGACCTGTACTGCGCCGAAATCCGGAAAGAACTGGAGCGCGGCCGAAAGCGCATGGCTGCCAGCAAGACCCGCGCTGCTTAGCTGCACCCTTCACACAGGCGAATGAAGCATGAGCGACCTGCCAGCCAAAGACAGTGTTCAGGCCTACAACAGGGCGGCCTGGGATGCGCAGACACAGGGCGGCAATCAATGGACCATTCCTGTCTCGCCAGATGAGGTCAATCGGGCACGCACCGGCGACGTCAGGGTCGTCCTGACGCCTACCCGGACTGTGCCCGCCTCATGGCTGGGTGAGCTTCGGGGAAAGCGGGTACTTGGTCTTGCGAGTGCCGGCGGTCAGCAGGGTCCGCTCTTTGCTGCTGCCGGAGCTGACGTGACCATCTTCGACAATTCTCCGGCGCAGCTGGGTCAGGACCGTTTCGTGGCCGAGCGCGACGGTCTGCAGATGAGACTGATCGAAGGCGACATGCGGGACCTGTCGTGCTTCGGCGATGAAAGTTTCGACCTCATCTTTCATCCCTGCTCGAACTGCTTCGTGCCGGAGATCAAGCCCGTCTGGCGGGAGTGCTTTCGCGTGCTGAAGCCCGGTGGCGAGCTTCTGTCGGGAATTGTGAATCCAGTGGTGTTCGCCATGGACCTGGAGCAGGAGCGAGCGGGCAAGGTCGTGCTGAAGTATCGGATCCCCTTCTCGCACTTTGACCATCCAGAGGATCCGGAACTCAGGAGCCTGCGCGCTGGCGGTGAACCGCTCGATTTCGGCCACACGCTGGAAGACCAGATCGGCGGACAGCTCGAAGCCGGTTTCCATCTCGTGTCGATGTTCGAGGACGGGTGGCCGGCGGACAAGTCTCCCATCCACGCGCTGATGAATTGCTACATCGCGACGCGCGCGCGAAAACCCGTCAGGGGTTCCTGATTGCCGGATTGAGGGACAGGCGATCCCCTGCCCTCGTTCCGGCGTTGAACGCCTCTTCAGACACGAATTTCCTTGCCGGCTTCTGGGCTTCGCGAAACCGGAGGTTCAGCTTTTCCAGCTCGCGCTCAACGACGGACGACTTCACGACCACGAGGTCGCGACCGGCAGCGACCGTCGTGCGGTCGCGCTCCTGTTTCATGGCCCTGAGCTTGCGGCTCACCGACATCGCCATTCCGATGCCAAACGAGGATGACGCCGTCGCTTTCTCCCGGCGGGGAACGGCCTGATACTCGCGGGTGAGGCGGTAGGCCACGAGTTCCGATGCGATGGCCGTCGCCACCATTTCCGCCAGATGACCGGCCGCGTCCGCGTCGTGATGCAAGCCGAAGAAGACATAGCGCCTTTCGCCATCTTCGTTCGTTTCGCGCCATACCTTGCAGTCACAGAAGTCGGCGATGGCGGCAATCGAGTAGTCGAGGGGCGCCTTGGTCTTGCGTGACGTGCCAACGACGCGGCGTTCGCACTCCGTCGCGCTGATCTGGACGTCGCTGAGGGAGAGGTTGTGCCGGTCAAGAAGCTCGGCGACCTTGCGGGCAGCTTCCAGCGCCTCGCTCTCGGTGCATCCGTTTGCGACGGTTCGCGCGCGCAGTGCCTCTATGCGGGTCTTCAGCCGCTCGAGGTCCGAGGCTGACGGATCCGTGCTCAACGAGACCAGTCCGGATCGGCGTTCAGCTCGACACACGAGAAATCATAGAATGTGTCGAGACGATGCTCATCGTGGCCTGAAGCGAGCCGGTCGGGCGGCAACGTTGCGAGGCACTCGGCGCGGGACTGGAACGGCACCGGGCGGAAGATGGCGCGGTCTGCGTCGTGGCCCGGCTGCGCCTTCTCGACCACCTGGTACCAGCCCGGTCCCTGCCAGCGGCCGGCGGCCATGGCGGTGAGCGAAACAGTCATGGCGACAGCGGCGAGCACGGTTATTCTGAGGGTCATTCGGGGATCCATTCTTTTTCTGAAATGAGAGTGCTGTTCAGGGAATGAGCTTGAGTTCCCGGCCCACTTCCGCGAAGCGTTCCATGGCGAAGAGCACGTCTTCCTTCGACAGGGCCGCCGACATCTGCGTGCGGATGCGCGCCTTTCCGTGGGGCACCACGGGATACGAGAACCCGATGACGTAGACGCCTTTGGCCAGCATCATTTCGGCGAAGCGCGCAGCCATGGCCGCGTCGCCGAGCATGACGGGAACGATGGGATGTTCGCCTGGCACGATGTTGAAGCCGAGGCTGGTCATGCCCTGGCGGAAGAGCCGCGTGTTTGCGTCGAGGCGCTCCATGAGTTCGCGGGACCGGCCCAGCAGGTCGATGGCGGCGATGGAGGCTGCTGCAATTGCCGGCGGGATCGAGTTCGAGAAGAGATAAGGGCGGGAGCGCTGGCGCAGGAGGTCGATGATCTCGCGCCGTCCGCTCGTGAATCCTCCGCTGGCGCCGCCGAGTGCCTTGCCCAATGTTCCCGTGATGATGTCCACGCGGCCCATGACGCCGTCGCGTTCGTGCGTGCCGCGGCCTGTCGGACCCGTGAAACCGGAGGCGTGCGAGTCATCGACCATCACAAGGGCGTCGTATTTTTCAGCGAGATCGCAGATTTCGCGGAGCTTCGCGTAGTGGCCGTCCATCGAAAAGACGCCGTCAGTCGCGATCATGCGGAAACGCGCGCTGCTCGCCTCCTTCAGCTTCTGTTCGAGTTCGGCCATGTCTCCATTGCGATAGCGGGCGCGCTGCGCCTTGCAGAGGCGGATGCCGTCGATGATGCTGGCGTGATTGAGCTCGTCGGAGATGATGCAGTCTTCTTCCGACAACAGGGTCTCGAACAGTCCCCCGTTCGCGTCGAAGCAGGACGAATAGAGGATCGTGTCCTCGGTTCCGAGGAAGGCGCTGATGCGGCTTTCGAGCTGCTTGTGAATTTCCTGCGTGCCGCAGATGAAGCGCACGGACGCCATGCCGTAGCCCCAGCGGTCGAGCGCCTCATGGGCCGCCCTGACGATCTCGGGATGGCTCGCGAGGCCAAGATAATTGTTGGCACAGAGGTTCAGCACCTCCCTGCCCCCGGACACGTGTACATGGCCCGATTGCGGCGTGGCAATCACGCGCTCGGGCTTCTCGAGGCCGGACTGCCTGATCGATCCCAGCGTCTGCTGGAGGTGCGCCTGGAACCTGCCGTACATCAGAGGTCAGCCCACTTCAGAACCACCTTGCCCGAGCTTCCCGTGCGCATCGCAGCGAAACCCTTCTCGAAGTCGGTGTAGTGAAAGCGGTGCGTGATCACCGGCGAGATGTCGAGGCCGGACTGCACGAGAACCGACATCTTGTACCAGGTCTCATACATCTCGCGGCCATAGATGCCCTTGATGGTGAGCATGTTGAAGATGACCTTGTTCCAGTCGATCGACATGTCTGCCGACGGAATTCCCAGCATCGCGATGCGCCCGCCGTGGCACATGTTCGCCAGCATGTCGCGGAAGGCCGACGGATTGCCCGACATTTCGAGACCGACGTCAAAGCCTTCGCGCATGCCGAGCTTCTTCTGGGCGTCGGCAACGGACATTTCCTTCACGTTCACGGCGAGATCCACCTTCATGCGGCGCGCGAGTTCGAGGCGCGGCTCGTTCATGTCCGTGATCACGACATATCGTGCGCCCGCCTGGCGTACCACGGCCGCGGCCATGATCCCGATCGGGCCGGCGCCGGTAATCAGAACATCTTCGCCGAGAACCGGGAACTGCAGGGCCGTGTGAACCGCGTTGCCGAACGGGTCGAAGATCGAGGCAACGTCGAGGTCGATGCCTTCATGGTGATGCCAGATGTTCGTCATCGGCAGGGAGATGTACTCCGCGAAGGCTCCCGTACGGTTGACGCCGACGCCGCTCGTATTCGCGCACATGTGATAGCGGCCCGCCATGCAATTGCGGCAGCGACCGCAGACGATGTGGCCTTCCCCGCTGACGATCTCACCCTTGCGGTAGTCGGTGACGTTTGATCCGACATCAACGATCTCGCCCACGAACTCATGGCCCACGACGAGCGGTACCGGGATGGTCTTCTGCGCCCAGGCGTCCCAATTGTAGATGTGAAGGTCCGTCCCGCAGATGCCGGTTCGCAGAACGCGGATCATCACGTCATTGATGCCCATCTCGGGCTCGGGGACATCTGCCAGCCAGAGGCCAGGTTCCGCGCGCGACTTCACAAGAGCCTTCATTCGATCTCTCCTTCGGGTTCCGTACAGCAGGCGCGTTCTGCAACGCGCGCTGCGGCCCATCGAAATTCGGGCGGCACAATATCAACGGCGTCCGGCAGATGTAAGGGACATGGCCGGGTCCCGGTGCGATGTATGGTGGCAGCGCTGCGGCCCTGTCAGGCGGCGGCAGCACGCTCTCCAAAGATGGCGCTGCCGACCCTGATGCAGGTCGCGCCGAGCGCGATTGCGGCCTCGAAATCGCCGCTCATGCCCATGCTCAACTCAGACAGTCCCGCCTGACGTGCCAACCGGGCAAGGAAGGCAAAATGCGGTGCAGGCTGGTCTTCCACAGGCGGTATGCACATCAGGCCCGACACAGGCAGCTTCCACTCGTCCCTGCAGCGGTCGATGAACGCAAGCGCCTCATCGGGAAGGATGCCTGCCTTCTGCGGCTCTTCTCCGGTGTTCACCTGGATGTACAGGCGGGGACAGCGCCCTGCCCTGTCCACTTCCTTCCTCAGTGCTTCGGCGAGGCTCGGCCGATCCAGCGTGTGGATCACGTCGAACAAGGACAGCGCCTCGCGTACCTTGTTGGACTGAAGCGGTCCGATCAGATGCAGTTCGAAGGGCTGCGCGGCCGACGTGCGCAGTTCGGGAAACTTGGACGCTGCTTCCTGGACGCGGTTTTCGCCGAACACATGCTGGCCCGCCGACATGGCTGCAAGGACTGAGTCCACGCCGTGGGTCTTGCTGACCGCAATCAGTTTCACATCGCCCGGATTGCGATCCGCCAGGCTGGCGGCCCTTGCGATCCGGGACCTGATGGCGCCGAGGTTTGCGGCAATTTCCGATGCTGTTATGGATGGACCCATGAGCGACAGGCAGATCCTTGAGGACAGGCAGAATCTTGCACGAATGGCTCGACGGCTCAACGCCCGCGGGCGCGGCCAAAGGGTCGCCGGGCTTGTCCTCATGACCGACGAAAATGTTGCTGCCCACTGGGTGGAAGCCGTTGAAGCTCTTCCACGGGGCAGTGCTGTCATTGTCCGGCACCGGGACAATGACGAGCGCGAGAGGCTTGCACTTGCGCTGCGCGCGAGCTGTCGCCGGCGTGGCGTCATGTTGCTGGTTTCCGATGATCCCCGGTTGGCCGTGCGGATCGGAGCTGAGGGAATCCATGTTCCCGAACGCGCTGCGTCGCGCGTGCCCGGACTTCGGCGCATGAACCCGCGCTGGATCGTGTCAACCTCTGCTCACGGTGCGGACAGCATTGCACGGGCGAACCAGCTGAAGCCTGACCTGCTGCTCGTTTCGCCGCTGTTTGCCACCGGCAGTCATCCGGGAGCGCAGACGCTTGGAACGACACGGTTTGCCGCCCTGGCGGTAGCCAGCCGGGTTCCTGTCCATGCGCTTGGCGGGATCGATGGGGCGCGGGTCATGCGTGTCGTTCACCTGCCCCTACGGGGTATTGCCCTCATACGTGGCTGGATCGGGCAAGCCACCGGCAAGAAAAGCTAGAAGCTGAACGTGGTCTCGACGTAGCCAACATTTCCGTCGAGCGTGTCGCAGCCAAATCCGCCTGAGTCCGTGAAGCAGTCTCCGACCGGCCCTTCAAACTCAAAGTGCTGGTAGCCCGCGGACACGCGCCAGTTTTCGTTGAAGGTGTAGGCACCGGCGAACTGCAGGCCGTCGCCCGTCTGCTCGCGCGAGAAGGGAAGCTCGGACTCGGCGGTGACATAATTGGCGCCGAACATCCATGGGCCAGACTCCCAGGTGACGCCCACGCTCCAGATGTCCGTGTACAGATCTTCATAGACGTTGGCGAAGAAGCCCTGTGTCACGGGACCTCCGCCGGCCACGTTCGTCTGCCGGAAGGCTGCGCCGAGGGTCCATTCGCGATAGCCAAGCTTTGCGGCCGCGCCCCACTCTTCCAGATCGCCAAAGAAGCCGGGTGAGGAATTGTTGACGTTCTCGCCGGTCACGTAGCCAACGGACAGTCCCAGATCGAGCTCTCCGACCGTGCGCAGATAGTTGGCTGCGAAGTCCCAGACATTTGCCTGCTCGTTGATCTCGTCGTCGCCAAAGAGACTTCCCGGGTCACGGGTTCCATCCGGCGCGTAAGACACTGCGAGGTGCAGACCGGAGAGATCCGGCGACACATACATGACCTTCAGATAGTCATCGGAGCCGTGAATGTCGGAACGCAGCTGCATGCCGTTCGGACTGAAGAGGCTGCCGGGCTCCTGCGGGTCAGAACCGCAGAAGGCGCTGCAAGGATATCCAAGCAGGAAGACTTCCGGGTTGTCGACGCGGATGCTGCGGGTCACCGAAGGAACCGACAGGCCGAGAATGTCGGCCGCGCCATCCTGCAGACCCATCTGGAAACGACCGACGGAAGAGTCCCAGTAAATCCAGGCTTCCTCCAGCACGTTGGAGGCACCGGCGTCGTTCAGGAAGGAGTCGAAGTTCGACGCATAGTCGATGTCCAGCGCGGCGCGCGCGCCGATCTCGCCGCCGCCATCCAGAGGCATCGAGAGCGAGCCGCTCAGTCCGGAGTCGATTGCGAGCACACCCTCGTCCAACCCATCCATGTTCGACTGGTCGACGACGGCAGCCACCGCGCTCACGTGACCATTCAGGCGCAGGATGACGGTGTCAGAGCCTTCCGCGAACGCAGGCGTGATCGCAGCGGCCGAAGCCAGTGCGGTCGTCAGGGTGAGACGGGCAAGACTTTTCATCAGGCGTCACTCAACAGGTCGGCAGCTTCAGAACGATATCGAAGTCTGAAGATAACCCAGGTTGGCGTCGAGCGTATCACACACGGGCGTGACACCCGCTACACAAGTGCCTCCGGGGCCCTCGTAACTGTAGTGTTGGTAACCGGCGACGATGCGCGCGTTCTCGTCGAACTCGTAACCGATCGCTCCGGCCCAGCCTTCCGCATTCTGTGTCAGGCCGCTTGCCAGAGCGCCGCTCGGGAGCTCTTCCTCGAGGTTAACGTATTCAGCCCCGATGCGCCACGGACCCGTTTCGTAGGTCGCGCCTGCACCCCAGGTGGTTGTGTGATTGTCCGGGAGAACACAACCGGCGAGCGAAGCGCAGCCAACGGACACAGCACCGCCATCGGCGAGGCCTGCCCCACCCGCCACGTTGGTGACGCGGTAGGAACCACCGAGCTTGAGCCCTTCATATGCCACCTGGGCGCCGAAGCCCCATTCCTCGAGGTCACCCGGTTCGAAGGCAAACGAATTCACCGTCGTCAGGGCCGGAAGCGCTGCCACGTAGGACACGGTCCGCGTTGTCGGGTTCTCGTTGTAGCCCGCGACGTAGCCTGCGTAGAAGCCGACATCGAAGGCGCTGAGCGAGCCCTGGTAGTTGACACCAACTTCCCAGATGTTGCCCTGCTTGTCGGCCTCGTCTTCCGCATTGAACAGGTCGTTCACGCCACGCGTGAGTTCAGGCGTGTAGGACGCCGACAACTGGATGCCAATCAGGCGCGGCGAGTAATAGATGATCTTGAGGGCGTCGCCGGATGCGTTGAGGTCCGTGCGGATATGGGCCCCGTTGGGCGCATAGGCATTGAAGCTGTCGGCCAGCGGATTCTGAAGCGGGAATGCGCGCGCGTCGTCCAGTCGGTTGATCTCGGACACCGTGGGCGAAAAGATGCCGGCGCTATCCGCGGCGCCATCCTCCAGGCCCATGGTCAGGCGGCCGAACGCCGTCTGCACATACAGCCAGACCTCGTCGACAATTTCAGGGGCACCATGGATCTGGTCGTTCGAGAATTCATGCTCGCTGGACTGGAAGCGGAGCTGTCCCCGAATTCCGTATTCCACGCCGCTGTCGGTCACCGTCTTGACGCGACCCCAGACCTTGCCCTCTGCCGCAAAGCCGAAATCGTTCAGCTCGTTCGACGGGATTTCTTCCTGGTCGATGCCATAGGACGACAGATTGGCCTGTCCGCCCCAGTCAAACGTCCACTCGCTTGCCATTGCTGGCGCGGTCAACGCGAGGAACGAAACTGCTGTAGCGGCCTGCAGAAAACGGGTCATGAGGAGCCCTTCAAACGAAACAGAAAAAACCAACTGGTCCCCCGACAGGGAAAAGACGGCAATTCGCAAGCCCGGTCAAGCATTTGATCCCTGGCCGAAAAGTTCGCACCTGCACTGTGGCGCTGCCGTTTCATGCTTACTGCTGGTTTCATGGCGAAGGGCCTGCGCGGATTTGATGGCGGTCGCACAAAAACAGCAAATTTAACGCGCGCCACGATTGCTGCACGATCAAGCGTTCGCGTATAAAGCGGCCTGCCGCGGGCCAGAAGCCGGCGGCCCGTTCACCTTGTCCGGTGCCCCAGATCCGAGCGTTGCCCATGAAAACCAAGCTGCTTTCCGTTCTCCTTGCCGCCGCTGTCCTGTCCGGTTGCGGGTCTGACCCCGAAAAGCCGCAGCCCACGGCAGACGTGCCGCCGCCTGCCCCGTCCTCCAAGGAAAGTGGCGACAGCGGCGTGTTTGGCTGGTTTGGTGGCGGGAGCAGCGACAGCAGTTCGGGACTGAAGGCGGAAGACAAGAAGGGCGTGGCGGTCAATGCCTATCTCTGGCGTGCCAGCCTCGACTCCCTTTCATTCATGCCGATGGAGCAAACCGATCCGTTTGCCGGCATCATCAAGACCGGCTGGTATACGCCGCCCTCCACTCCCAACGAGCGACTGAAGGTTTCCGTCTTCATCCTCGACACCCGCCTTCGCGCCGAGGCTGTTCGCGTCTCGATCTTCAAGGAAGCAAAGAAGCCGACGGGCGAGTGGGCCACGGCTGCTGTTGACCCCGAGACGGTGACGAAGCTCGAGAACGTCATCCTCGACAGGGCGCGCCAGCTCAAGATCCAGTCGGAGTAGGCGCGGCCCGATGCCGCTTCTGTAATCGCCGTCCTGCGCTGGTAAACTTCGTGTAACGGTCCTGTCAGAGACTGACACACACAGCGAAACGGATATTGCAGATGTCGCGCTACAACGCACGCGAAGTTGAACCCAAGTGGCAGCAGGCCTGGGACGAGTCCCGGGTCTTCGAAGCGCGCATCGACCGGAACAAGCCCAAGTACTACGTGCTCGACATGTTCCCCTACCCGTCCGGGCGCATCCATATCGGTCACGGCCGCAACTATGTGATGGGTGACGTGGTCGCCCGCTTCAAGCGCGCCATGGGTTTCAATGTCCTGCATCCCATGGGCTGGGACGCGTTCGGCATGCCGGCCGAAAACGCCGCCATGGAGCAGAAGTCCCATCCGGCGCAATGGACCTATGCCAACATCGAGACCATGAAGTCCCAGCTCAAGCTGCTGGGCCTCTCGATTGACTGGAGCCGAGAGTTCGCGACCTGCGATCCTACCTACTACAGGCACCAGCAGAAGATGTTCCTGGACTTCCTGCGCCTCGGGCTGGTCGCGCGCAAGGAGTCCAACGTCAACTGGGATCCGGTCGACAACACCGTGCTCGCCAACGAGCAGGTTGTCGACGGACGCGGCTGGCGCTCGGGCGCGCTCGTGGAGCAGCGAAAGCTGACGCAGTGGTTCCTGCGCATTTCGGACATGGCCGAAGAACTGCTCGAGGCCATCGATACGCTTGATCGCTGGCCGGACAAGGTCCGGCTGATGCAGCGCAACTGGATCGGACGCTCGGAAGGCGCGCGGGTCACCTTCGCACTGACGGACAAGAAGCACACGTCGCTCGAGATCTTCACGACGCGTCCCGACACGCTGTTTGGCGCAAGTTTCTGTGCGATCTCTCCTGACCACCCGATCGCTCAGGACCTGTCGAAATCCAATCCTGCGCTCGCGTCCTTCATCACCGAGTGCAAGCGCATCGGAACGACAGCCGCGGCCATTGAAGCGGCCGAGAAAATGGGGTTCGACACGGGACTGAGGGCGAAGCACCCGTTCGTCGAGGGCAAGCTGCTGCCGGTCTACGTGGCGAATTTCGTGCTGATGGATTATGGCCTCGGTGCGATTTTCGGCTGTCCCGCGCATGACCAGCGCGACCTCGATTTCGCAAGGAAATACAATCTTCCCGTGCTGCCGGTCGTCATTCCGGCCGGCGAGGCCGCATCCGGATTTTCGGTTGGCAACGAGGCCTATGTGGGCGACGGCCTGCTCGCCAATTCCGACTTCCTCAATGGTCTCGGCGTCGAGGATGCCAAGGCGAAAGTCATCGCGAAACTGGAGGGCATGGGGGTCGGCAAGAAGACGATCACCTATCGCCTGCGCGACTGGGGCATCAGTCGGCAACGCTATTGGGGCTGCCCGATCCCGATCATCCATTGCGAAGCCTGCGGACCGGTACCCGTTCCCGAGAAAGACCTCCCCGTCAAGCTGCCCGAGGATGCAACGTTCGACCTGCCCGGCAATCCGCTCGACCGTCATCCGACCTGGAAGAATGTCTCCTGCCCCAGCTGCGGAAAGGCTGCGCGGCGCGAGACGGACACCATGGATACGTTCGTGGACTCTTCCTGGTACTTTGCGCGGTTCTGCGATTCAAAGGCCGATGGTCCGACCAATCCCGAGGCCGTGAACTACTGGCTGCCGGTTGACCAGTATATTGGCGGCATCGAGCACGCGATCCTGCACCTTCTCTATTCGCGCTTCTTCGTGCGCGCCATGAAGAAGGCGGGGCATGCAGGCCTCAGCGAACCGTTCGCCGGGCTGTTCACGCAGGGCATGATCACGCACGAGACCTACAAGGACGCCGACGGAAAGTGGCTGTTCCCCGAGCAGGTGGAGAAGCGCGACGGTGTTTTCCTCAAGCGCGGCGCCAACTACGCCGTCGAGGTTGGTCCCGTCGAAAAGATGTCGAAGTCCAAGAAGAACGTCGTGCCGCCCGAGGCGGTCGCAGACACGTACGGTGTCGACGCGGCGCGCTGGTTCATGATGTCGGACTCCCCGCCGGAGCGCGATTCAGAATGGAGTGAAGCGGGCATCGAGGGCGCCTGGCGGTTCGTGCAACGCGTCTGGCGCCTGCTGGACGAGAGCCTGCCGTCGCTTCCGGCGCGCGGCGCCCCCTGCCCTGCCCCGCTGAACAAAAAGGCGACCGACATCCGGCGCGTGACGCATCGCACGATCGAAGCCGTCACCGAGGACCTCGAGAAGTTCCGGTTCAACAAGGCCGTCGCACGCGTGTTCGAGTTCATCAACGCACTCTCGAGCTTCGAACCGAAAGATGCCGGCGACCAGTGGGTCATGCGAGAGGCGCTCGAAACGCTGACCATGCTGATCAACCCGATGGTGCCGCACCTGTCGGAGGAGTGCTGGCAGAAGCTCGGTTCGACAACCATGGCGGTACATGCGCCCTGGCCGAAGGCCGACCCTGAACTGACACGCCTGGACAGTGTTACACTGGCGATTCAGATCGACGGTAAACGCCGGGATGAAGTAGAATTAGCCAAGGATTTGCCCTCAAAAGCCGTCGAAGAGGCGGCGCTGGCCCGCGACGACGTCCGCAAGGCCATTGACGGACGGGCGATCAAAAAGGTCATTATCGTGCCGAACCGGATTGTGAACATCGTTACGGAGCCAAAATGAAGCGAGTTGCCCGCGCCGCAGTCCTTGCCGCTGCCGCCATCAGCCTTGCCGGTTGCGGTTTCCGTCCGCTCTACGCCGTGGGTACGACGCCGGACGGCATGAGCTCGTATTTCGGGCAAGTGTACGTTGATCCGATCCCGGGTCGGCAGGGCGTCCACCTGCGCAACCAGCTCCTCGATGCCATGACGCCGGACGGCACGCCGACGAATGCCGCCTACAACCTCAATGTCCAGCTGTCGGACACGAAGGAAGGCCTGGCCATCCAGGAGAACACGCAGATCACGCGCTACAACTATACGCTCACCGCGAAGTACGAGTTGCGTGACGCCGTGTCCAACGAAGTCCTCGACAAGGGCACGGCCCGCGCGATCGCTGCCTACAACGTCGTTGACTCGCAGTTCGGCACGCAGGCCGCCGAGCGTGACGCGCAAGAGCGTGCCGCCCGCGAAGTGGGCGAAGACATCCGCCTGCGGATCGGCCTCTATTTCGAGAACCGTTTCGGCACGAAGAACTGACGTCTGCTGGCGGGCGCGCCATGCGCATAACGGGAAGCGATGCGGACAAGCTGTCGGGCAAGCCGCCTGACACATGGAAAGCCGTATTGTTCCATGGTGCGAACGGAGGGCTCGTCCGAGAGCGGGCCGATGCCTGTGCCAGCGCCATTGTCCCCGACAAGAAAGATGCGTTTCGCCTCGCTGACCTTTCGGCCGATGTGCTGAAGAAGGACCCTGCCCGCCTGGCGGACGAAGCCTCTGCCATTTCAATGTTTGGTGGCCGGCGCGTGGTTCGCGTTCGCGATGCCGGCGACAGCCTGTCCAGCCTGTTTGAATCGTTCCTCGATGCTGCGACCGGCGACACGCTTGTCGTTATTGAGGCCGGCGAGCTTTCGAAAACCTCGTCCCTGAAAAAGCTGTTCGAGGGCTCCAAGGCGGCGGCCTCCATCGAGTGCTTCGATGACCGACCGGAAGACACGGTCCGGATCATCCGGGACGGGCTCAAGGCCCAGGGCTGGTCGATCGATGCCGATGCCCAAGCCTACCTGGTCGAGGCGCTAGGCTCCGACCGGCGCTTGCTGCGCACCGAGCTCGAGAAGCTGCTGCTCTATCTTGGTCCTTCCGAGAAAGGCGATACGCTGGGCAAGGCCGAGGCTGCGATGATGATCGGCGGCAGTGGCGACGTTGAAGGCGACGAGATTGCCGACGCTGTTGCCGACGGAGACCTGAAGCGCCTTGAAACGCTGATTGCCAAGGGAATGGAGTCGGGGCTTTCCTGGGGCGTTGCGCTCGGTTTCACGCTTCGCCTCTTCCAGCGGCTCGCCTCCGGGATGGAGGGCGTCGGGCCGATGTGGGGCAAGATGCAGTCGCAGGCTGCCGGATGGGATCGCGCCCGGGTCAAGCAGGCCCTGCAGATCCTGTCGGAAGCCGAAGCGCGGACACGCACGACCGGCTTCCCGGAACCCGTGATGGCATTGCAGGCGCTGGTCGAAGTTGCGCGGCGAAAGCCCGGCCGTCGGGCCTGATGCAGTCTACTTGCTGTGGCCCAGCAGGCGGCAGATTTCGTCGAGCTGCTCAAGCGTCTTGTAGGACACCCTGAGTTCGCCGCCCTTCTCGCCCTTGTGCGCAATGGACACGCCGAGGCCGAGCTGGGTCGAGAGCGACTGCTCGAGCGCCCGCGTGTCGGCGTCCTTGCCGATCGTGCGCTTCTTCTTGCCCTTCGCCTTGCGGCCCTTCTCTTCGGCCTCGCGGACATTGAGCCCGCCGGCGATGAGTTCCTGGGCCATGCCTTCCGGGTCGGGTTGGCCCACCAGCGTGCGGGCGTGACCGGCGGACAGCTTGCCTGAATAGATGTAGTCCTGAACGGTCTGCGGCAACTGCAGAAGGCGGATGGTGTTGGCGATGTGGCTGCGCGAGCGACCGACCTCCTGCCCAAGGGCGTCCTGCGTGTAGCCGAACTTGTCGATCAGCTGACGGTATCCCCTCGCCTCTTCGATCGGGTTCAGGTCCGCGCGCTGGATGTTTTCAATGAGCGCGACTTCAAGCGCTTCGGCATCCGTGAATGCACGAATGACCACCGGCACTTCGTGCAGGCGCGCCTTCTGTGCCGCGCGCCAGCGACGCTCACCGGCGACAATCTGGTACTCGTCCGGCTGGCCCGGGACGGGCCGCACGATGATCGGCTGGATGACCCCCTTGTCCTTGATGGAGGTCGCGAGTTCCTCCAGCGCTTCGGGATCAAAGTGCTCACGCGGCTGGAACGGATTGGGACGCAGCAACGCGATGGGCAAGGTGCGCGGTGCACGCTGCTCTGCCGGTGCGCCTGGTGTCGGTGCAATGCTGGGTGCGCCCGGCGACTGGGTGTTGTTGCCGCTGGCTGCGAGGACTTCGGATTCGACTTCGCCGAGCAATGCCGAAAGGCCGCGGCCGAGTCCCGAGAACGTGGATTTCTTTGCCTGTGTCATGCTGCCTTACGGGACTTTTCGCGTTGAATGAGTTCGCCTGCGAGTTTGATGTAGGCTTGGCTGCCTGCACTCTTGAGGTCGTAGAGCAATGCCGGGAGCCCATGGCTGGGTGCTTCCGAAATGCGGACGTTCCTCGGAATGATGGTCTGGTAGACCTTCTCTCCCAGATGCTGGCGCACGTCGACCGCGACCTGCTCAGACAGGTTGTTTCGCTTGTCGTACATGGTTAACACCACGCCCTGGATTTCGAGCGACGGGTTGAGGCTGCCGCGGACCAGGTCGATCGTGCGCAGGAGCTGCGACAGTCCTTCGAGCGCGAAGAACTCACACTGCAGCGGCACGAGCAAACCGTGGGCGGCCGTCATCGCATTGATCGTCAGCAGGTTCAGCGACGGCGGGCAGTCGATGAGAATATAATCATAATATGTGAGATTATTCACATCGGTGGCGAGTGCGGTCGACTCGCTGCGCTCGATGGGCGTCGCGAACTTCTGCGTATAACTTTCCAGTGCGTCCCGAAGCCTAAATGAGCGACGGGGTACGCCCACGAGCTCCATCTCGGCGCCCGCCAGCTCCGACGTCGCCGGCACGACATGAAGGCCGGGGATCGCCGTCGGCACGATCGCTTCGTGCAAGGGCGCATGCCCAATGAGAACTTCGTAGATCGACTTGCCGCGCTGGTGCTTCGAGATGCCGAGGCCTGTCGAGGCGTTGCCCTGGGGGTCGACGTCGATAACGAGGATCGCCTTCCCTACCGCCGCGAGCGCCGTGCCAAGGTTGATCGCCGTCGTCGTCTTGCCGACGCCGCCCTTCTGATTCGCGATCACAATCACGCGCGTCTTTTCAGTCCGCGCCTGTCTTGGGCTCAAGACGGTTTCTTGGGCTTCCGCCACGGGGATAATCCTGTCACTCGCAACACTGTTCCCGAGGGGTCAGACCGGCTCGGTATGGAGGTTGAGTCGAGTTTCCAAGATTTGGCTGCGAGGGTCAATTCGGCCGGGAGCGATTTTCCCTTCAGAAACAAACCGATTGTGCCGTCTCGAAAGAACGGAAAGGCCAGTCCGAGGAGCTTGTCCAGGGGGGCCAAAGCACGGGCGGTAACCACGTCGGCCTTGAGGTCCGGCAGGGCCTCCGCCCGGCTCCAGTGCACGGTGACCGGAGCCCCCGTCGCCTTCGCGACATCCTCCAAAAACCGGCATTTCTTCTGGATTGACTCGATCAGGTGGACGCGCAGGCCTGGCCGGTCCGAGAGCATGATCGCGAGGACCATTCCGGGGAAACCTGCCCCGCTTCCGAGGTCCACAATTGTCCGCGCGTCGTCGGGAACCAGGGGTGCCAATTGGCCGGAGTCGAGGATGTGCCGATGCCACACCTGTGACAAAGTTGACTCGGCTACCAGATTTAGTTGCTGGTTCCTTGTGCACAGCAAATCCACAAATGTGGATAAGCGACTCACAGTTTCACGTGCGACCTTCAGGTCTCTGGATAAGTCAAGCGACGTATACTCGGTGGCAATGATCACTTCGGGCTCATGCGGTCTTGCGTGAGCGCAAGCGTACACCGAGAAGCACGGCCGTGACAGCGGCCGGTGTCATGCCTTCAATGCGGCTCGCCTGCCCCAGGGTCGCGGGCCGGATGCGGTTCAGCTTCTGGACCAGCTCGGCCGACAGGCCGGCCACGGACGCGTAGTCCATGTCGTCCGGCAGGGTCAGGGCCTCCTCGCGGCGGAAGGCCTCGATGTCGGCTTCCTGGCGGTCGAGGTATCCGGCGTAGACGGAGTCGGCGGCGAGCTGCTCCAGGATCGCTTCGGGAATGTCGGCGAGTTCCGGCCAGAGTCGGAATACGGCTTCGCGGCCGGCGTGCGGGTAGGACAGGAGCTCAAGGGCGGACCTTCGGGCGCCGTCCTGGTTCAGGTTCAGGCCCTGACGGGCGGCTGCCGAGGGCGTCACGGTGCAAGCCTCGAGCCTTGCCCTCGCCCGGCCCAGGGCTTCCATCTTCCGGTCAAATGCCGCGCGGCGTTCCTTGCCGACGCATCCGAGCTCCAGACCCATGGGGGTCAGCCTCTGATCGGCGTTGTCGGCCCGGAGGGTCAGCCGGTACTCGGCCCGGGACGTGAACATCCGGTAGGGCTCGGAAACGCCCCTGGTCACCAGATCATCGATCATCACGCCGATATAGCTGGACGCCCGGTCGAAGGTCCGACCCGCCTGCCCGGCTGCCTGCAGCGCTGCGTTCAGGCCTGCCACGATGCCCTGGGCCCCGGCTTCCTCGTAGCCCGTTGTTCCGTTGATCTGCCCCGCCAGGAACAGGCCCGGCTGCCGCTTGAGCTCAAGGGTTGGCCGGAGCTCGCGCGGATCGACGTAGTCGTATTCGATGGCATAGCCAGGCCGGATCATGCGGACATTTTCGAGGCCCGGAATGGTCTTGAGCAGGGCTTCCTGAACGTCTTCCGGCAGCGAGGTGGAGATGCCATTCGGGTAGACCGTGGTGTCGTCCAGCCCCTCGGGCTCAAGGAAGATCTGGTGGTAGTCGCGGGCTGCGAAGCGGACGACCTTGTCCTCGATCGACGGACAGTACCGGGGGCCCACGCCTTCGATCTGGCCGGAATACATGGGCGCCCGATGAAGGTTGGCGTTGATGATCGCGTGGGTTTCGGGCGTCGTTCGCGTGATCCCGCACTCGATCTGCGGGTTGGTGATCCGGGTCGTCAGGAACGAGAACGGCACCGGCGGATCGTCGGCCGGCTGCATCTCCAGCTCCTTCCAGGCGATGGTCGTTCCATCGAGCCTGGGCGGCGTGCCGGTCTTGAGCCGTCCCAGCCTCAATCCGAGGCGTTCCAGCGTGAGGGACAGGCCCATGGCGGGCGCCTCGCCGACCCGGCCCGCGGGGATCTTGCGTTCGCCCATGTGGATCAGGCCCCGCAGGAAGGTGCCGGTCGTCAGGACGGCTGCCCGGCAGCGGAGAACCCGGCCGTCTGCCGTCTCCACCGCCTGCACCCTGCCATCCCGGATTTCGAGGTCTTCGGCTCCCGCGGCGATCACGGTCAGGTTCGGGTACTCCAGAAGCTCTGCCTGCATGTGCTGGCGGTAGAGCTTGCGGTCGGCCTGGGTCCGGGGTCCCCGGACGGCGGGTCCCTTGGACCGGTTCAGCATGCGGAACTGGATACCGGCCCTGTCGGCCATCCGGCCCATCAGGCCGTCGAGGGCGTCAATCTCGCGAACCAGGTGACCCTTGCCCAGCCCCCCAAAGGCGGGATTGCAGGACATCTCGCCGAGCGTGTCGATGCGATGGGTCACCAGTGCCGTTCGTGCGCCCATGCGTGCGGCTGCGGCCGCGGCTTCGCAGCCGGCGTGCCCGCCTCCAATCACGATGACGTCGAATTGCGTGTCCATGGGGCTGAGGCGATAGCGCATCCGGACAGGCGGAGTCAAAACTCAGTGCGCGGATGGATGAACGTGGTTCCTGCCCGATGCCGATTTCCGAAACATGCCGTTTCATGTGAGTCAGCTTAACTTTTGCGCGCTCCAGACGCCTTTGTTCCTAATGTCGGGACACAATGATTTCACGTGAATCCACAATCTGTTTCATGTGAGTCAGCTTGACATCCCGTGCATCTCCTTGTCCCGGCAACGGGATGCTCCGCGTGCTGACAATTGCGAAAACCGATGAACCTGCGATCTCTCATGATCGCGCGTTTCATGTGAATCCGCTTAACTTTTATGAAGACCGGGCACGTCGCCGGCCGGCTATTTACCGATGCAGAAGTCACGGAAGATGACGTCGAGATAGTCCTCGACATCGATGCGACCGGTAATGCGGCCGAGCTCGCGCGCTGCGAGGCGCAGGTCTTCGGCCAGCAGGTCATAAGCCGGTTCCGCTTCCGCAGCATTGACCGCAAAGCGGCTCAGGAACTGCAGCGCCCCGGCGATCGCCGTGCGGTGTCGTGCGCGCGTCATGGGCATGGTTTCCGATCCACCTGCGCGTTGCGCCACCTGCTGCTCGAGCCAGGACAGGAGTTCGGGAATGCCTTCCCCTGTATGCGCCGACACACCGAACACCACCTGCTCTCCCGCGCAGGAAAAATCACGCTTTCCCTGCACCCTGTCGATCTTGTTCACGAGCAGCGCGTCATGGGCTGCGAGTTCCGGTGACACACGTGAATCCAAACCGTCCCCGACACCGTCGACGACTGCGAGCCTGAGATCCGCCTCGCGCGCACGCTGGCGTGTCCGGCGCATGCCTTCTTCCTCGACCTCGTCACGGGTTTCACGCAGACCTGCCGTGTCGATCAGAATGACCGCGTAGCCGCCCAGGTTCAGGCGCACCTCGATGGGATCGCGGGTCGTTCCGGGTACGGACGACACGATGGCAACGTCCCTGCGCGCCAGAGCATTCAGGAGCGAGGACTTGCCGACATTGGGTGCACCGATGATGACGACCGTGAAACCGTCGCGAACAATCTCGCCCCGTCTCTGGTCCGCCAGATGTGACGCGATCGATGCTGCGAGTGCCGCAACCCGACCGACAATCCCCGGCAACAGATCCGGCGGAATGTCCTCGTCGGCGAAGTCGATGCAGGCTTCCAGATGTGCACCCGCCCGGACGAGGTCCAGACGCCAGGCTTCGTAGAGCTCTTTCAGGCCGCCTTCGACCTGACGAAGGGCGAGGCGTCGCTGCTGTTCGGTTTCGGCTGCTATGAGGTCGGCCAGGCCTTCTGCCTCGGTCAGGTCCAGCCGACCGTTGGCGAAAGCCTGCCGGGAGAATTCACCCGGCTCAGCGGGTGACAGGCCAGAGATGGCCGCGAGGCGCTCCGTCATGGCCTCGATGATGGCCGGGCCGCCGTGGAGATGGAACTCGGCCACGTCTTCGCCCGTGAAGCTGCGCGGGCCCGGGAACCAGAGAAGCAGCCCGCGGTCGACAAGCGTTCCGTCGGCCTGGCAAACGCCCCGCAACACGGCCTTGCGCGGAGGCGGCACGGGCTGACCCGTGAGGGCCTGAATGGCAGCTGCGGCTGCGGGGCCCGAAATCCTGAAGATGCATACGCCGGCACGACCTCGCGCCGACGACAATGCGAAGATGGTGCGTGTCCGGGTCACTGCTGTCCGCACGTCAAGGCCACACCGAACACGCTCTTGCCCTAGCTCCGGGACTTGGGCTTGGGGGGCTCAGGGTCCCTGTCTTTGCCCGTTCCCGATTGCGTCCAGCCACCGGCGGCAGCACGCGCGAAGTTCTGGAAGGTCTCCATGCCCTGAGCGCTCCATGGAACCCAGTTCTTCAGCAGCTGCTGGGGGTCGGTCAGGGACAGCGCGTTCATGACCCTGCGCTGGATTTCGGCCATGACCTCGGCCTGGAGCGGTTCGACGTCCGGCAGACCCATGAAGGCGCGGGCTTCGGCGGGTGTACAATCGACTTCAATTGTGATTTTCATCGGGCGACTATCCGGCTTTCTGCTTTGGGTTGTCTGTCACGGGTCGTTTCCCAATGACCTGTGCGACCACCTTAGCGCGGTTGGCAGCCGGATGCAGCACAGCTTTTCACCCTCCGTTTTCCTTCCTCAGGGAGCTCCGCATTTCCATGAATATGCTCGCGCAATCGACGAGCCCGTACCTGCTTCAGCACAAAGACAATCCGGTCCACTGGAAGATGTGGGGCCCCGAGGCGCTCAAGGAAGCACACACCAGCGGCAAGCCGATCCTCGTCTCGGTCGGCTACGCCGCCTGCCACTGGTGCCATGTGATGGCCCACGAAAGCTTCGAGGATCCGGCCACAGCGGCGCTGATGAACGAGCTCTTCGTGAACATCAAGATCGACCGCGAAGAACGTCCCGACCTGGACGCCATCTTCCAGACGGCGCTCAACATGATGGGCGAGCAGGGTGGCTGGCCGCTGACGATGTTCCTCACCTCGCAGGGCGAGCCCTATTGGGGCGGTACCTATTTCCCGCCCGAGGCCAAGTTCGGAAAGCCTGCGTTCAAGGACGTGCTGAAGGAAGTCGCGCGCCTCTATCGCGAGAATGGCGAGCAGGTCGCCAAGAACACGCAGACCATCCGCACCGGGCTGCAGCGCGTGTTCGAGTCCAATCGTCCCGGCGCACAACTGGATCCGGTTACGCTCGACGCCGCGATGAAGCGGCTGTGCCAGCAGTTCGACGTCTTCCATGGCGGACTGTTCGGCGCCCCGAAGTTTCCGAATGTCCCCGTCATCGAGCTGATGTGGCGTGGCTATTCGAATACCGGCCTGACCCAGTTCCAGCAGGCGGTCGACCTCACGCTCACCAACATGAGCCAGGGCGGCATCTACGATCACCTCGGTGGCGGCTTCGCCCGCTACTCGGTCGATGAAGTCTGGCTGGTCCCGCATTTCGAGAAGATGCTCTACGACAATGCGCTGATGGTCGACGTGCTGACGATGGTCTGGCTGCACAGCCGCAATCCGACCTATCGCGCGCGCATCGAGGAGACGGTGAGCTGGGTCCTGCGCGAGATGGTGACCGAAGGCGGCGGGTTCGCGTCGTCGCTCGATGCGGATACCGAAGGCGAAGAGGGCAAGTTCTACACCTGGAACGAGGCCGAGATCGACACCGTCCTTGGCAAGGATGCGCCGCTCTTCAAGCAGGTCTACGACATTCGCGGTCCAGGCAACTGGGAAGGCAAGAACATCGTGCATCGCCTGCGCATGGCGCTCGCCCTGCCGGCCGTGCAGGAAGGCAAGCTGAATGCGCTGCGCGAAAAGCTGCTCGCCCATCGAAACCAGAGACCCCGTCCGCTGCGCGATGACAAGGTGCTCGCCGACTGGAACGGCCTCATGATCCATTCGATGGCAAATGCCGCCGAAGGCCTGAACCGCGCCGACTGGCAGGCTGCAGCCGTGAAGGCGTTCTGGTTCGTCGCCGACACGATGTCCAATGGCGATCGCCTCCATCACAGCTGGAGAAACGGGCAGGCCGGTGCGGCCGGCGTTGCAGATGACTACGCCAACATGGCGCGCGCCGCGATCACGCTTTACGAGATCACGGGACACCGTCCGTATCTCGACAAGGCCATTGCCTGGGTGAAAGTTCTGGATGCACGCTTCTGGCGCAACGACATTGGCGGCTATGCCATGACGCCGGATGATGGCGAAGCGCAGCTCGTCCGTGTGCGGACGGTCCTCGATGGTGCCACGCCCGCGGCGAACGGCACGATGATGCATGTGCTGGGACGGCTGTTCGGCCTCACCGGCGACAAGCACTACGCCGAGCGCTACAGCGTTCTGACGCAGGCCTTTGCCGAGGATGCACGGCGCCAGCCGGCTGCGGCTGCAACGTACTATTGCGGGTTCGACCTCATCCTGCGGGCGGTGCAGATCGTCATCATCGGCGATCGCAACTCGCCGGGTGTTGCGGCGTTCCGTGACGTGTTCCGTCGCATCAACCTCGTCAACAAGATCGTGATGACGCTCGCTCCGGGCGAAGCCGTCTATGCAGGACATCCTGCTGCCGGCAAGGGACAGGTTGACGGCAAGGTGACTGTCTATGTGTGCGCCGGACAAACCTGTTCACTGCCCATCACGGATCCGGCGCAGCTGGAGGTACAGCTCAAGACACGCGTCGTGTCGGGTGGCGTGCCATCGGCCCCGGTCGCCTGATGCAGGCCAATCCTGGATCGAAGTGCTGAACCAGAGCAGAGAGTAACAGCGTCATGACTGCAGCCGTCCGCTTTGCGCAGACCGGAGGACCCGAAGTCCTCCGGTTCGAACAAGTCGAACTCGGTTCACCGAAGGCCGGAGAAGTCCGCGTCGCCCACAAGGCGGTCGGGGTCAACTTCATCGACATCTATCACCGCACCGGGCTCTACAAGGTGCCGCTTCCGTCCGGGCTCGGACTGGAAGCCGCCGGCGTGGTGGAAAGCGTCGGCCCCGACGTGACGCGCTTCAAGCCGGGTGACCGGATCGCATATGCCTCGGGGCCCCTGGGCGCCTACGCAGAAGCATCCAATGTTGTGGCCGACCGTGCCGTGAAAATTCCCGAGGGCGTCAGCTTCGAACTTGCGGCGGCAATCCTCCTCAAGGGGCTTACGGCGCATTACCTGCTTCGCCGGACCTTTGCGGTGAAGCCGGGTCAGACCATCCTGTTCCATGCCGCTGCGGGCGGCGTGGGCATGATTGCCGTGCAGTGGGCCAAGCACCTGGGTGCGACGGTCATCGGTACCGTCGGCAGCGAACGCAAGGTCGACTTCGCCCGTCGCCTGGGCTGCGACCATGTCATCGTTCCCGGCAAAGAAAACGTAGCCACGCGCGTGCGCGAAATCACCGGCGGGAAGGGCGTTCCCGTCGCGTATGACTCCATCGGTCGCGACACCTTCATGTCGACCATGGACTCGATCGCGCCGCTCGGCCTGTTCGTCAGCTTCGGCAATGCCAGTGGTCCCGTGCCTCCATTCGATGGTGCACTGCTGGCACAGAAGGGTTCGCTGTTCTTCACGCGACCGACGCTTGGCAACTACGTGACGACGGCGCAGGAACTTGATGAAGGTGCTGGCGAACTTTTTGACCTGATTGCACGTGGCATCATCCGCAAGAACGAGCCCAAGCAGTTTCCACTCTCGCAGGCGGCAGAAGCACATCGCGCGCTCGAGAGCCGGCAGACGACGGGATCGCTCGTGCTGATCCCGGGCTAGATCGCCCGCACTGCAGAAGGGTGCGGCGCCCGCTCAAGGCCCTCATTCAGTTCTTCGAGCAGGGTGCGCAGCTGCGTTGCCTTGCCCTCACCCAACACGCCTGCAACGTGACGCTCGTAGGTGTCCCCGAGACGTCGTGCCGTCAGCAGCAGGTCACGACCGCGCTCCGAGAGCGACACCCGCTTGGCTCTTCCATCCTTCGGGTCGGGAGCCAGTGACAGGAACCCCAACCTGACCAGATCCTCGACGAGATAGGACATGCTCTGCTTGGTCATGCCCGCGAGCTCGGCGAGGTCCGTCAGTCGAGATCCTTCGGGAGCGATCGTCCTGAACACCGCGCTGTGCGCGACCCGAACTTCCGGAAAGCCGCTGCGTGCAAGTTCGGCGTAGAGCCAGTTGAGATAGGCCTGGTAGGGCCTGCGAAACAGGGTGCCGAATGTCTGACGGCTTTGTGATGCTGGCACGGTCTGCTCGCCCTTGACTTAGTCAGATTGTCTGCCCATTTTAGTCATACTGTCTGACCAAAGACAAGTCACAAATGAGACCGCAGAACCGTCATCCCGCCATGCAGATCCCTTCGACCGCGTCATACACCTCCAGGCTCGAATTCCTCGCCCTCACAGCGGCGACGGTGTCCCGTCGCTTCATCGGGCTCTCCCTGGTGTCAGGTCTCGTCTGGGTGGTTCTTGGCCTTTGCGAAAGCCTGTCGCTGCCCGGGTTCTCACAGCCCTCACTGCTGCATCTCGCCCTGACGGGATGCATTTTCGGAGCGGTGTGCTCGTTAATCTATCGGGCTGTCCCTCGCATGGCGAACGACAGACTGTCGTCGTTACATGCGGGCCTCGCCGGATCGGCCTCGGCGCTGACGGTGATCGCGGTGCCACTGATGGCACAGTCGGTCCCTGTTGCGGGGGCCGTCATCGTGGCGACCTTCGTCATCCATCTCGCCGGCCTTTCGGTCTTCGGCGTACTGGTTGCCCGCTACTTCTGACATCGATGGGGGCGTCGTCCTCGGCAGGGGAGGGGAGGGGTTCACTCCGCCGCTGCCGGCCCCTTGCGCAGATAGATCGAATTGCGTGGACGCGAGAACAACCGTCCGATCATCGGGACGAAGGCCTCGAGCGGCATGGACTTGAACGCCGGGTCAAAGGAGTTCTGGTCGTAGAGGTGACAGAACTGCGCTGTCGCCTCGAAATGAGGATGTCCCCGAAACTGGTCGCGCATGTTCCGGTCGAGACCCAGGTGATGGAAGAAATAGTATCCCTGGAAGATCGCGTGTTTCTCGATGATCCAATGATTGCGTTCCGATACATAGGGTTTGACAATCGCAGCCGCGATGTCGGCATGGTTGGCCGGACCGAGCGTGTCACCGACGTCATGGAGCAACGCGCACACCACGTACTCCTCATCCTCGCCGGCCTGCATCGCACGCGTTGCCGTCTGAAGGGAGTGTTCGAGGCGGTCAACCGGGTAACCGCCGCAATCGCCCCGCAAGAGTTCGAGGTGTGCGACGAGGCGCCGGGGCAGATCCTTCTGGAACGGAGCGGCTGCCTTCGAGATGATCTTCCAGTCTTCGGCCGTGCCGTCGACCATGGCGTGATACTTCGCGCGCTCGTGTTCGTTCTCGTCCATGGCCGTCCTCCCGTGCTCCACTCGGGTCCAAGTTGGCCCGCTGGCGACAGGGCGTCAACGGTATTGAGTTGACCACGACCGCAAAAAGACCGATCAGTTCGAAAACTCCCGGAGGAATGAACCATGTCAGGCAAACTTGGCGGTCGCGTCGCTCTCGTCACTGGCGGCGCACGGGGCATCGGTGCCGCGTCCGCAAACGCACTAGCTGCCGCCGGGGCGGCCGTGCTCGTGACTGACCTGCTTGACGAGGACGGCGAGCGCACCGCCGCGGGCATCGTCTCAGCTGGCGGCAAGGCCGGTTATGTCAGGCATGATGTCCGGGACGAGGCGCAGTGGACGCATGCGGTTAACGAAGCCGAGAAGAGATTTGGCGGCCTCGACATCCTCGTGAACAATGCCGGCATCTTTGCGATGAAGCCGATGCTCATGACGAGCATCGAAGAGTTCCGGCAGATGCAGGCCGTGAACGTGGAAGGCGTCTTCCTGGGCATGAAGACCGCCATACCCGCCCTGTCGAAACGCAGCGCGCAGTGGGCCGGAGGTTCCGCCATCATCAACCTGTCGTCCGTCGCGGGGCTGACGGGTGCAGCCTTTGCCGTTCCCTACAACGCGTCAAAGGGTGCGGTGCGTCTCATGACCAAAGGGGCCGCCCTGGAGTGCGCGCAGATGGGCCAGAAGATCCGCGTCAACTCGGTCCACCCGGGTGTCATCGACACGATGATGGGACAGAAGGTCATGGATGACTTCGTTGCCGCCGGCGGCGGGTCTGCCAATGAAGTCAGGACCAACGTCATCTCGCTCCATCCGCTGGGCCGCCTTGGCGTTGCCGCCGATATCGCCAACGCGGTCGTGTTCCTGGCGTCCGACGATGCCAGCTTCATCACCGGTTCGGAACTTGTCGTCGACGGCGGAATGACGGCCCGGTAGCGGGCGTGATCAGCTGCGAGACTGGAAACCCGTGCACCTAACATAGGTGCGCTTCCATTCGGGAATGACGATCCCGTCAGGTCGCGGTTCCAGGTGGACGGTTTCGGGGAGAGCCTTCTCGTTATCATAGTCGCGCATGCGTACGACGTACTTGCCGCCCTCAACGAACACGGTTTCGATACGCCAGTCAGCGATCGGGTCGAGGGGCAACTTCTTTACGGCCTGCTTCGATGCCATCTTGTCGGCCAGTGCAAAACTGTTCCAGCGGCTCAGCCGGAATTCGGCCGGACCAACAAGCGCGAAGAACAGGTACTGGGTTTCCTGAACCGCGCAGCGGTTGCCCGTCTTGGGCACGAGGCGTTCGTCAATGAAGAACGCCTCGTCGCCGGGGAGGTCCGAGGCCAGGAACTTCAAGCCCTCCGCATCGATCGCGATCGCCGAGCGATCCGCCGGCTTGCTGCAGCGCTTGAATACCATCGTATCGACGTCGCCACCGAGCGATGCGGAAGACCGCACGCGTGACATGATCCTGTCTGTATCGGGTCGAAACCGGAAGACCTCGTCGCCGACCGTCAGGCTCAGAATGCCGTTGGCTTCAGATGCCGTCGTGATCCGTCCACGAATGCCCGTTTCGCTTCCGTCACTCGAGAACAGGACGCCGCCCGATTTCTCAAACTCGATCGCCATGGCCGTCGCACCCGCCGGCGGCGTTGTTTTCGAACACAGCTTGTCGGCACTGACATCGGTCGACACGCCACTCCAGACGCCCTCCAGGAACGACTTGTGCTCGGAAGAAATCTCGATGCCCTCGGCCGAGGCGGCATGGGCCTGGAAGACAAAAGCGAGGACCAGCAGGGACAGCAAACGCATGATTGCGACGGCTCCAGTTTCCGATCGGTGTTCCATTGCCCGGGGCAGGGGAGGAAGTATAGCCAAGCGCGCGGACGGCGTCACGACGGCTATCCCTCGGACATGGTCCGGATGTACTCGTATTCGTCGGACACGCTGCCCTTGAAGTAATCTGCGCCCTTGAGGGTCCGGACCCGGGTGAAACCCAGCCTTTCGAGGACTGCAATCGAAGCCTCGTTCCTGGTGTCGACATAAGCGAGCGCCAGGTCCGCCAGCTGGTGCCGGCGCAAATGCGAGAGCATCAGCCGAACGGCTGCAACGGCGACGCCACGCCGGCGAAAATCCGCGAATACCTCGTAGGCCACGAAGAGCTTGCGTTCGCCGGTGCAGGTGGCCTGGACCAGGCCGGCCGGTTCGTCTCCCAACCAGATCACCCAGTTCAGCCAGAGCTGCTCGCCATCCGGCGAGCGCCTCGTTTCGAGCGAGCGGAACCGGTCCTGCAGCCGGGTGACATCCAGCGGAGCGTCTTCCGGCACATAGGTGTAGAGGTCGGGGTCCTGGAGGCTCGTGAAGAGCAAGCCAGCGTGCCCTTCACGAAGCGGTTCGAGATGCAAGGGCGGCGAGGCAAGGCGTTCGATCCGGTAACGGTCAAACGCCTTCATGAAGGCCTCACGTATTCATTGCGTCAAAGAAGTCCGAGTTCTGCTTGGTGCTCTTGAGCTTGTCGAGCAGGAACTCGATGGCGTCGGTCGCGCCCATCGGATTGAGGATGCGGCGCAGCACGTACATCTTCTGAAGCACGTTCTTCTCGACCAGCAGCTCTTCCTTGCGCGTGCCGGACTTGAGGATGTCCATCGACGGGAAGACGCGCTTGTCGGCGACCTTGCGGTCGAGCACGATTTCCGAGTTGCCG